>JASFSK010000377.1:0-5350 GCA_050114455.1 Desulfobacterales bacterium
ATGGTGCTCAAGGTCACGCCGCCGACCAACAACTCTGCCGGTTCGATAATCGAATCGGTACCGCTGAGACCGCATAAACGCAAAATGGCGGCCTTGGTCAATGACAACCCGATCATCGCCACGACGACCCCCGAAACTTCTGGCGGGAACAGTACGCGCAGCTTTTTCATGAACCGAGACAGGATGCCTTCGAAAACACCGGCAACCATGGTCATGCCAAGAACCAGCGCCATCCCGCCGGCCCGGGCCGCAATGAAGGATGGGGCCAGGTAAGCGGCGGTGGTAACATGGGGAATGAGAAAACCGGATCCCAGAGGCCCTTGGTTTAATACCTGAAGAATCGTGCCAAACCCGATGGCCAGCATGGACATCTGGACGCAAAAGGTCGCCTCGGATTGGCTGCCGCCGGCTTCCGCAACAAGGATAACCGGATAGACCAGATAGATCACCGCTATCAGGAGGTGTTGAATGGCCAAGAGGATGGTGGCACCGAGTGGTGGATTTTCTTCAGCGCCGTAAATGAGATTCGCAGGTTTAACGGTCATAGGCTTCCTTATTTAAATTTTAAAATATTTTAAAAGAACTTCGCCCTGCAAGCTTTGAAAAATTTCATTCAACAGATTGCGCATCTCTCAAACATGAATCAGAGCAATCGGTGAAATCTGCGGATCAATGCGTGATGTGAACACTGACCCTGCAAAGGCCCGAGTTCACGGTTGCGGTCACCTTTTCGGCCATAAATTGAATCATAAAGCCCGACATTCTGGCCAGCGAAGACTTATCCAGCATCAGTTCGTCTTCGGTCGGCGGGCTGGCCGGAAACTCCATCAAATCCCCCTTGTAGCTCACATCGATGTTGAGGTTGTATTCGTCAAAATGGGCCTCGATGTGCACCGGGCCTTCTGTGTTGCCGTGCATGTAAAGGGCTTCGACAAGTTCGCGCAGAATGTGTTTGGCTTCGTGAATAACCTGATGCCGGGCGCCCCAAGTGGCGCCATGGCCTTCCAGGAAACGATAGATTTCCGCCCCCACATCCAGCTGCGACGACAACAACAAGGTGGCTTTTTGCGAGACCCCGATGCGAAAAATCAAATTCAAGCTGAATGCCACCAGGGTGGCCACCGTCAACGAGCTGCCGAATATGGCATTGGCCCAATCGGGTAAGTTCTGGTGCAAGTGTGGAACAACTTCGAGGCTGATGCCCGCCAAAAACGATAGCCCCACGATAAAGGTTCTGCGCGAGTCCATCATGCGACTCATGATCAGTTGAATTCCTGAAGCAATTAAATAGCTGGCCACGTAGAGCAGACCAGCGCCCATCACCGGAGAAGGCATCAGGGTCAAAATCACCGAAAATTTCGGCATAAAAACCAGTAATATAAAAAATGACCCGATAAAATATCCTATCCGTCTGGAAGTGGCTCCGGTGGCCATCGAAAGTCCCACATTGGCGGCCGACATCGATGTCCCCATGCCCCCAATCAATCCGGAAGACAAACAACCGACAGCATCGGCCAGCATCCCTTTGCCGACGGAAAGCATGTCGGCTCTTCGCCAGTCAGGATCATTGACTTTTTGACAAGTTATCACCACACCAGACGCCTTAAGGGTGGAAACCAAGGCACCGATGAGAAACGGTGGAACTAAATATAGGTCAAAGCGAAGCCCCGGATGTTTCCACGACGGCAAGGCAATGAGAGGTGTTGCTACAATTTCGTTCAGGGAGTTAGTGTTGGAGATATCTAAAACTGTGGCAATTCCATAGCCGGCGGCCAATCCTATGGCAGCCGAATATAAACGAAAGCTTCCCTTGGACCACACAACAAATGCGACCATGGTGCTCAATGTCACACCGCCGACCCATAACTCCACAGGCTCGATGACGCTATCAGACCCGCTTAGGCCAACAAATCGCGAGATGGCTACCTTAGCCAGGGAAAAACCGATCATCGCCACGACAACTCCCGAGACTTCCGGTGGGAAGAGGACTCGCATCTTCTTCATAAACCGCGAGAGAATCCCCTCAAAAATACCGGCAATTGTGGTCATGCCAAGAACCAGCGCCATCCCGCCGACTCTAGCTGCGCTCAAAGCTGGAATTAGATAGGCTGCGGTCGTTACATGGGGAATAAGAAAACCGGATCCCAGGATGCCCCGGTTTCGAATCTGAAGAATCGTGCCAAACCCGATGGCCAGCATGGACATTTGGACGCAAAAGGTCGCCTCAGACTGGTTGCCGCCGGATTCCGCTACAACAATAACCGGATAGACAAGATCGATCACTGCAATCAGGAGATGTTGAATGGCCAGGAGGATGGTGGCGCCAAGCGGTGGATTTTCTTCAACACTGTAAATAAGATTTGCCGGTTTAACTGTCATCGCTTCCGCTTGGATTTATACGAAAATTTCTGAGTGCTCTCGGTGACTCCGTGGTGAGATCAAATTTCATTGCGCTGGAGTGCCAGCATCGTAATATCATCTTCCTGGGGAGCTTTGCCGATATGGGCAAAAAGATTGGTCCCGATCCTTTCCATGAGCTCGAATGCGGTGGCAACCGGTTGAGATAAAAAGGAGATTAACCGCTTTCTGGTGAAACGCTCTTCGTCAACAGAGCGGGCATCACTGACGCCATCTGAATATAAAAACAATATTTCGCCCGGATTCAGTCGAATCTGTTTAAATTCAAATTTGGCCTGGGGAATCAGACCGACTGCTGGTCCGGTGTAAGAGAGCTTTGCCTTTACGCCGTTTCGGTCAATGACAAAGGCAGTCTCATGTCCACCGTTGATATAAATTAATTTTCCGTTTTCCGGATCCAAAACAGCGAAAAAAAGCGTGGCAAACATACACATGTCATTGTCCTGGGCAATGTAGTCATTGGTTAGGGCAACTGCACGCATCGCTTCGACTTGGCTGTATTTTCTGATTGACGATGAGGCGGGTCGCCCGCCGACCGTCTGAGAATCCATGTCAACCATTGACCTGCTCAACCGGGACTGTCCGGAGAATATCCGGATCAAACTGCGATACAACGCCATGAAAAGGGCCGATCCCACGCCTTTATCGCACACATCGCCAATGGCCAAACCGCAGTAGCCGCCGGGCAACGTAAATGCATCGTAAAAATCACCGGAAACCCGTCTGGCGGGGAAAAAAAACTCTTGGAATTGCCAACCGGACAGACTTGGCAATTGCCGGGGTAAAAAGCTCTGTTGAATTTGACGGCAGTTATCCAACTCCCGATCGAGTGTCCGAGAATAGATCTTGATTTCTTTTTGGGCTTTTCCCAAAGACTTAAAGGATTCATTCAAATTATTAAATAAATATGCATTGTCTAAAACCAGGGCTATCTGATTGGCAGTGATTTTCATCAGTTCAACAATCTCCTGAGTGAAATGGCCTGGATCAGAATGCATCAGCGTTAGAATTGCCATCTGCATATCCCCGCTGATGACTGGCAGAGCCAAGGCCGAACGAGCGAGATAGGGTTGATTGGGCAAGGTTAGCCATCGATCATCCATGTTGGTGTCATCGACTAGGCCGATCTTTCGATGATGCATCACCCAGCCAGCAAGTCCTTTTTTCAATACCGATTCGACAAGTTTGGAACTCAGCTCTGGATTGATTTCACCGCGGGCCAATATGCTGTCAGCCACGGTTCCTTTGCTGTCGAGTAAAATGAGACTGCCCAGTTGGGCCCCGGTCAGTTCGATCGATATCTCAATCGTTTGGCGCAACATGGATTTAATAACTTGTGGTTCGTCCGGAGACCTTGCCATGGAGATAAACTTTTCAAGCAAGGTGGACTGGGCTTGAAATGCAGTCCGTAATGCATCAGCGCTCAGGTGGCCAATCGGTTTTCGCTCGGCAGGCTCTTCACTCATTGTTCCCCCACTTTTGTTAAGTAAGGCATCCCGGTCCGGCTTCCGGCCCGCAGGTTCTGCAGCCCTGAGGAAGAACGGGGATTTCAATGTTAGAAGAAAATTGATCTGCATTACCATAGCACCAACGCTTGATATTTACCATCTTAAATTTTTCCTTGAAGAGAGTAAAACATCTAATTGACTATTGAAAAAATATTTTCTATCTATCCTAATTATCCAATAAAAATTTTACATTGTTTCTGTTCCCAATATCCTACTAATATTATTCAAAGGGGGTACACGATGGCAGATATAAATATCCTGGAGGGGAAAAAGGTCCTGATCGTTGATGACGAACCGGATATTTTGGAGGCCCTGGAAGAGACCCTGGATATGTGCGAAGTAGACACCTCTACCGAATTTGAGGCGGCCAAAAAATTGCTGACCTCAAAAAGCTATGACATTGTGGTGCTCGATATTATGGGTGTTGACGGCTACGAGCTTTTGGCCGTCACCCAGAAAAACGGCATCCCAACGGTGATGTTAACCGCCCATGCACTCAGCGCTGACAATTTCGCCAAATCTATGGATGGGGGCGCCTGCGCCTATCTGCCCAAGGACAAATTGTTTGAGATCGATGTATTTCTGTCCGACGTGCTGGAGGATAGATGTGCGAGTCGAGGGGTACTGGGGAAGTGGTTTGGCCGTTTAAAAGGCTATTATGAAAGCAAATTCGGACCCGGCTGGCTCGACGAATATAAACAGTCCTGGCATTAGAAAAAATAGCTATAAAATCTTTTCCAACTCTTCCTTGGTGTGAGCCAGGTTAAAGTCCCTTATAAATTCCCTGTGCTGATTTTGCCAATCAGCGCCAAATTTTCTATTGAAAAAAGGACTTAGTTTCCTAAACCATTTTTTCGGTTTCTGGTCTTTGAGCTTTGCTTGGATGACATCGTCCAAGTAATCGGGTATATCGGCCATTTCATGTTTGGGGATGTATGAAAAGGCGCCTTGTTTGATAGATTTTACCAGGTGATCGGGGCTTAGGGCGTGGGCGGTGAGCATGAGCGCGGGTATTTCTCTTTGTCTTGCCAGGTTAAGGAGATTGTAGCCGTCAACGCCCATGATGTCCAAAATAACGGCATCGTAATAATTCTGTGAAAGATATTTTTCACCCGTATGAAAATCCGGAGCATAATCAACGCTGCACATGTCCAATAATTCTTTCAACGTTTCAAAGACATCCGGTTCATCATCGACAATCAATATTCTTTTACCGATTAAGTTCTGGTTCATGGGTTACCCTCCTGCAATCGATTTCGAATTCATTTGATGCGCATCGGTGATTTTCCGAGTAGTTCCACCTCCGGGTTCTTGGCATACAAGTTTATCTGTAGATCAAACTGGATGCTCGCTGCCAGCGACACCGCTCGTATGAAACTACATTTAAATTTCTCGCAGAGCTCGCTGAGCACACAGAGCTTTTT
>JASFSK010000378.1:0-5335 GCA_050114455.1 Desulfobacterales bacterium
TGGTGATGCTGGCCAAATCGCTGGCCCTGCACCCGGATATCGTCAATCCCAAGATCGTTCTGGTGACCGACCGGATCGATTTGGACGATCAGATCTGCGGGACCTTTCGCGCCTGCAACCTGGAGCCGGAGCAGGCCAATACCGGCAAACATCTTGTTAAACTGTTGCAGGACCATCGCACCCATATCGTCACCACCCTGATTCACAAGTTCGCGGTGGCCGCATCCAACAAAAGCCTGCAGGCCGATCGCAACACCTTTGTCCTGGTGGATGAGGGACACCGCAGTCAATACAGCGAGCAGCATGCCCGTATGCGGCTGGCCTTGAAAGGTGCCTGTTTTATCGCCTTTACCGGCACGCCCCTGGCCAAATCTGCTAAAAAGAATACCTTTGCCCAGTTCGGCGATCTTTTTCAACCCGCCTATACCATCGCGCGGGCCGTGAGGGACGGGGCCGTGGTGCCGCTGTTGTATGAGGCCCGCCATGTACCCCAGGAAGTTGACAATAAGTCCATCGACAACTGGTTTGAAAAAATTACCATGGCCTTGACCAAGGATGAGCAGGCGGATCTGAAAAAAAAGTTTGCCACGGAACGCCAACTGAACAAGGCGATTCAAAAAGTGCGCATGATTGCCTGGGATGTCGGTCTTCATTACAGCATCTTTTTTCAGCATACCAGCTTAAAAGGCCAACTGGTGACGCCCGACAAGCAGACCGCCTTGGCCTACAAACAATTTATGGACAGCTTTCAAATGGTATCCACGGAAGTCCTGATTTCTGCACCAACTCAGCCCGAGGGCGAAAACAACAACACCGAGCCGACACAAACCGAGAAGGATTTCTGGCAGGTCATGATGGATCGCTTCGGGTCTGAACAAAAATACAACAAACAGTTGATCAATGCCTTCAAACACGGTGAAACGCCGGAAATCATCATCGTGGTCGATAAGCTTTTGACCGGTTTCGATGCGCCGCGAAACACCGTTTTATATCTGGCCCGCAAACTGAAAGAAAATAGCCTGCTGCAGGCCATCGCCCGCGTCAATCGCCTGCACGAGGGCAAGGAAAGCGGCCTGATTCTTGATTACAGCGGCGTGATCGAAAGCCTGGATGAAGCTATTGATTTCTACAGCCAGCTGGCGGATTACGACCGAATCGATCTTGAGCAAACCGTCACCTATATCGCGGATCAAGCCGCCAAACTGCCGCAGATGCATTCCAACATTTGGGAGCTTTTCACCCAAGTGAGGCGATCCAGAGATCCTGAAGCCTATGAAACCCATCTGAGGGATGTTGACCTGCGAAACCGGTTTTACGAACGCTTCAGCCTGTTTGCGCGTACCCTGGCATTGTCATTGTCATCGAGCAATTTTCTGGAAGCAACCAAGCCGGAAATCATCGAGCGATACAAAAATGACCTTAAGTTTTTCCAGAATCTCCGGGCGGCGGTCACCGTCCGCTACCAGGAAGTTATCGATTTTTCCGAATATGAGCCCAGAATCAAAAAACTGATTGATGCACACGTGGGTGCCGGTGAAGGAGAACAACTCTGTAAACCCTTCAACCTTTTAAATGAAGGTGAAAGGCGGAAGATTATCGAAGATAACGGGATAAGCTCCAGCGCCAAAGCCGATATGATCGCTTCGGCGACCCGCCACGTCATCGAACAGGAGATGGCCAAAGATCCCGCTTTTTACAAAAGATTTTCCAGGCTACTTGAAGACATACTCGAGGCCTATCACGAAGGTCGATTGCAAGCCCTCGAAGCACTGGAAAAAATCAAAGAAATCTCCACCAAAGTTGTTACCCGCACCGATGACGACATTCCACCCGAACTAGTGGGAAAGGAGAGGGCAAGACGATACTTCGGGCAAGTGCGCGAAAGGATCGCAGCATACGGTACATATAGTGAAAAGACCGGGGCGGAAATTGCGATTGAAATCGTAGACCGCATCGACCGGCATAAGATCCGGGACTGGCGCACCAACCCAGACGCAGTCAACCGAATGCGGGGGGAGATTGACGATATTCTGTTCGACATTGAGGAAAAGCGCGGTTTAAACCTTTCGCTGGACGATCACGATGCCATTATTGACCGCTGTATAGAGGTGGCAATCGCCAATGAGGATTAATGACTCAATGAACGAAATTATTTTCGGTACCCGCCGGATCTCGTACAATCTTCATCGCCAAGACCACAAAAGGATGCGTATCATCGTTGCTCCGGAACATACCGTGGATGTATTTGCGCCAATAACCGCCGATGAAAACGAGATTCAGGCCGCAGTGATGAAAAAAGTGGTCTGAGTCGCCCGCATGTTCGACGCACTTGTAAGTTCTCACCCGCTGCCGGCACCTAAAAAATACATCAGCGGAGAAACCGTCATTTATCTTGGACGACAGTATCGCCTCAAGGTCAAACGTGGACAAGATCAGCCGGCCAAGCTGATGGGGCGATTTCTAAGAGTATGGGTTAAAGATAAAAATGACACCCGAAGTGTCAAAAAGACAGTGGTTGCCTGTTACCACAAACGGGCCCATGAAACCCTCGACCGCTACGTGCAAAAATCCTACGCCATCGCTTCACAATAAAAAAGGACAAAAATTCAAATGAAAATATTCTTCGGAGCAGCCATCCAGGGAGCGCAGAATCGGAAAGAAAGAGCGGCGGTCCACCGGCAGATCATCGATGCTATCAAAAGCTGCGACTGCGAGGTCATCACCGAACACACCACGGGGAAGGATTACAAGGCCACGGCACAATTGCTCGAAAAATCTCTGGGACAACTGCCGCCGCAGGGCACGGAACGTACGGTGCTGATCCGCAATAAAATGATAGAATTCATTGAGGGCGATATTGATGCGGCCATATTTGAGGTTTCCACTCCCAGCCTGGGAACCGGCATTGAAATTGCCCATGCCTATCTGCGACCCAGACTGGGTCTGCCAGCGATCCCGGTCATTGCCCTTTATCAACGAGATTATTGGCCCAATAACCTGTCCACCATGATTCGCGGCATAACCCGGGATGAAGTTTCTAATTTTATGCTTAAGGTATATGATCAGCCGGAAAGGGCCAGTGAGTTTATACCGGAAATACTTGGGTATTTGGCCGGCAGGTGATTCGAGGATTCAAGAAAACGCTAATTTATCATCACTTTTAAGCAAATATAATAGGATTATAATGATGAATTTCAAAAATAACCTTCTAATATTATTAATGAAAATTGAAAATCTATTACACTGACATATTTCCCATCCCTCTGCCGAAGACCCACAGTTTTCCCAGGGACAAATATCATTTGCTGCGGAAGCGAATCCAGGAAGTTCGGGATGACCATCATTTTGATTTGCAAATTCCCAGGCCAGCAACCGATGAAGAAATTTTAAGGGCCCACGATCCTGTGTATATACATCGGTTTCAAAATGGTGAATTATCCGCCAAGGAAATCCGGCGCGTCGGTCTGCCGTGGTCACCGGAAATCGTTCGGCGGGCCCGGTATTCTGCCGGGGGGACCATCGCGGCCTGCCGGTCGGCATTGGCCGAGGGCATCGCAGTCAGCCTCGCCGGTGGAACTCATCATGCTTTCAGCGACCAGGGTCAGGGGTACTGCTGGCTGAATGACAGCGTCATCGCTGCCAGGGCCATGCAGGCTGAGAAACGAGCCAGAAAGATTTTAATTGTCGACTGCGATGTCCACCAGGGAAATGGTTCGGCAGCCCTTGTCAGGGATGATTCCAGCATATTCACCTTTTCCATCCACGGTAAAAATAATTTCCCCTTTAAAAAGGAACAAAGTGATCTGGATATTGCTCTCGAAAACGAGGCCGATGACGAGCTTTATCTGAAGGCGCTGGCAAACGGGCTCAAGAAATCCATAGACGCCGCTGGTGCGGATCTTGTAATTTATCTGGCCGGAGCCGACCCGTACAAGGACGACCGGTTCGGCCGTCTTAATTTGACCAAGGAAGGCCTGGCGGCGCGTGACCGACTGGTGTTTCGAAGCTGCCTTGAAGCCAACCTGCCGACGGCGGTTACCATGGCTGGTGGCTATGCACGCAAAGTTCAGGATACGGTTGACATCCATTTTCAAACCGTATTGGCTGCACTGGATCTTGAGAATTGTAAAGATCGCAGCTGAAAGCCACGCCCACGATTTGGTTGAATTGGTCCAAAGATTCATAAATCTCTAAAATAATCCTTGAGAATTGGATTCTATTTTTAAAAAAGGAATATCAGATAAGATTAACGGGATTATTTTGAAATCAGAGCCTTCGGCTATAAAAGTCTCCCGTCGCAATGCGAAAAAAATCCCATTAATCCTGTCAACCCTGCCTGCCCAGTGGAATCTTTTTTTTATTCCACCAGGGACCAAAAAAGAAAGTATAAATAGAATCCATTCAAAACATTGCTTCCATTCATCACCTGTATCTACCATTTGTCTCATTATAATTACATTTCATCGCCTTTTTCTCGCAGCGATAAATCGTTTCCATTACACTTTACTCAAGATTGAGCAAATTATTTATTATCATTTCGACAAAGGAGGTATTCATGAAAATCTTAGCCTTAAATTCAAGCCCGAGAACCGGCGGTGAGAGCAAAACTGAACTTATGCTGAATAGCCTGGTTGAAGGGATGCGTGAGGCCGCAGCAGAGGTAGAGGTTGTCGATTTGCGGCGTAAAAAGTTAAAAAATTGCTCTGGTTGCTTCAGCTGCTGGACAAAGAGTCCGGGCATCTGCATCCACAAAGATGACATGACCATGGAGTTGTATCCCAAATGGCTGGCATCTGAACTGGTGGTGTATGCATCACCCCTTTACCATTTTACCGTCAATGCCACCATGAAGGCCTTTATCGAAAGGACCCTGCCGGTTCTCGAGCCGTTTTTTCTGCGACATAATGGTCGCACCCATCATCCCCTCCGGGTAAAACCGCCCAAAATGGCTATTCTTTCCGTAGCTGGTTTCCCGGAAATATCTGTGTTCGATCAGTTGTCATCCTGGGTCAATTTCATCTTTGGCAGCGATAATCCTGGAAAAAGCGCTCTGGTGGCCGAAATTTATCGTCCTATGGCAGAAGCCCTGACGACGCCCTATTTCAAAGAAAAAGCGGCTGACATCCTGGATGCGACCAAACAGGCTGGCCGGGAACTTGCAACCTCGCTTGCTGTCAAAGAAGAAACTTTGGCACAGGTGACGCAGCCCATGGTCGAGGATTCCGAAGCGTTCTTAAAGCTCGGTGATTTGATGTGGCAGACCTGTATTTCCGAGGGCATCACTCCCAAAGAATTTGGCCAAAAAGGATTAATTCCTCGTCCGGATTCAATTGAG
>JASFSK010000379.1:0-5319 GCA_050114455.1 Desulfobacterales bacterium
AAAATTGAGGAGGTCTAAAAAATGATGAACTTAGTTAGATGGAACCCTTATGGCGAGATGACAGGGATGAAAAACAGGATTAATCGGATGTTTAGTGATCCTTTTTGGTTCTCACGCCGAATGGATTATGACACCAATATGGGCATGTGGAATCCGGCCGTTGACCTGTACGAGCAAGACGATCATTTTGTGATCAAAGCCGAACTTCCCGGAGTCGATAAAAAAGACATATCAATTGATCTGAAGGACCGGGTGCTGACCCTGTCCGGCGAACGCTCCCATGAGAATGAGGCCAAAGAGGAAAATTACTATCGCCGTGAAAGATCTTTTGGGAAGTTTCAGCGGGCGTTTACCCTGCCGGCTGAAGTCGATTCCGACAAGATCAAGGCTGAGTTTAGGGACGGGCTGTTGAGGATAGAGGTTCCGAAACCCGAGCATCAAAAACCCAAACAGGTAACCATTCATTAATCCAATGTTTTTTTGTTGCCAAAAATTGAATAAAAATGGGGTGGCGCTCATCGGTGTCACCCTTTTTTTTGTTGAGTTCTGGTATATATTATAAACGCACCCGGTTGGATTTCAGGTCTCCATCTATTTTCCAGGGAAATCTGTTCCAGTCGGAAATTAGTATTGTGACTACTTGGCAGCAAAGGACGGGTTATGAAATCAATATTAAAATTCTTTCATTATCTGATTAGGGGCTTCTGGCGCGGTCTCTCAACCTTTCGTGTTATTGTTGGAAATTTATTGCTGTTGGCTGTGATTGTTCTATTTGTTTCAATCTTTTTTTATGATGGCAAAAAAGATATCCCCGATGGGGCTGCACTGATAGTGTCTCCCCGGGGTGAAATTGTCATTCAAAGAACGGAAACCGTTCTTACCAGCCGGCTGATGGGTGAAGCAAGCCGGGAAGAAACTTTACTCAAGGATATCATCGACGTAATTGAACATGCCAGAGACGATCACCGGGTAAAGGTTCTGGTGCTTGATCTGAACGAAATGGGCCGTGCGGCCACCAGCAAACTCACTGAAATTGGAGAAGCGCTCAAACGGTTTAAAGCAGGGGGAAAACCTATATACGCCACCGGTGATTATTACGGTCAGCAACAGTATTATCTAGCAGCCCATGCCGATCATTTATACTTGCACCCCATGGGGGGTGTTGCCCTTACAGGTTTTGGTATCTACCGAAATTATTTTAAGAGTGCCCTTGAAAAATTAATGATCCAATTCCATGTATTCAGGGTCGGCACCTATAAATCGGCTCTGGAACCCTTCCTGCGGAATGACATGTCTGAGTATGCCAAAGAAGCCAATTTGGCGTGGTTGAGTGTTTTATGGGAAACCTATTCAAGAAATATAGCTGAGTTGCGAGGTCTGCCACATGATGCTATCGATAATTATATCAATAATATATCTCAAAACTTGTCTGCCGTTAAAGGTGACACTGCCAGGCTGGCACTGGATCATGGTCTGGTCGATGCACTGAAAACGAGTGATGAAGTTCGAGCAGAACTGATCGCCCTGGTGGGTCGAGATGAGGCTGAAGTGGCTGTGAATGAAATTCAATTCGAGGATTATCTAGCCGACATTCAGCCACTGCGCGAACGGAACCGTGAAGACTCCCCCAAGGTGGGTATTATTGTCGCCAGGGGCATCATCCTGGACGGCGTTCAGCCAGCTGGAAAAATCGGTAGTGAAACCCTGACAAACCTGATTCGTCAGGCTCGTCTGAATGAAGACGTCAAGGCACTGGTCCTACAAATAGACAGCCCTGGTGGCAGTGCACTGGCCTCTGAAATAATTCGCAGGGAAATTGAGATCACCCGCCAATCGGGCAAACCGGTGATCGCATCCATGAGTTCAATTGCCGCATCCGGTGGATATTGGATCGCTTCGGCAGCGGATGAAATTTGGGCTGCCACAACGACAATTACCGGCTCTATAGGCATTTACGGTGCCTTCGCCACTTTCGAAAAAACCCTTGATTATATAGGTGTTTATAACGATGGGGTGGGAACCACCCGCGTTGCCGATGCCCTCGATACAGCCCGTCCACTCAATCCGATCATTGCGGATTCAATCGAACAAGTCATCAGGCACAACTATCAGCGTTTTATCCAAACGGTGTCAGAAGGAAGAAATATAGCACAACAGGATGTCGAAAAAATTGCACAGGGTCGGGTGTGGTCGGGAAAATCGGCAAAGGCGTTGGGGCTGGTAGACCAGTTCGGCAATTTGCAGGACGCGGTGCACGCTGCGGCAAAAGTGGCGAATCTAACTGACTACGACGTTACATATATCGAACAGCCCCTAACAGCCAGAGAAAAAATGATCAAACGACTGAATCGCTTCATAGTGGAGGCTGCAGAGGGTATATCCGATCGAGTGACCATTCCCGCGATTCGATTCTTTCAGAAAATAGGGCCCGAATTGAAAGAACTAGCAGAATTAAACGATCCCCAGGGGGTTTATGCCTATTGCCTGGTTTGCGACGTCTATTAGAAGCATAGCCGCTGTTGATATGGTAGAGTAAAAAATAAGCAGTAGCATCAAACTCGTTTGCAATGTTGGAGAATTATTTGCGATTTCACCAAAACAAAGTACGGTATGAACTATGATAATTTTCGTGCCACAGGATCGGGGTGGCAAATCAACCAGTTAAATCACAAAAAAATCCCGGGCAATGCCCGGGATTTTTTTGTTGATAATTTAATATCGCTTTTAGAATCGTATCATTATTTCAGTGCATCGTTAAGAAGGCTTTCCTTTATCATTTTACCCGCAATTTTATCAGCGTTTATCTCATAGGTCCCGTTTTGAATTTGGTTTCTTAGCTCAGTGACTTTATTTTCCCGCACATCGGGAATTTCGTCCAATTGCCTACGGGCCTCCTGAATCCTCTTGGCAGCGTCTGAAATCACGACCGTATCCGCCTTAGCCGCAGATTTTTCCGGTTTTTTATCAGGGGGATCGACTTTATTTTTATCTTGGACCTGATTCACATAAGCGTCAATGCCTATGCCCTGGTTTCCATTTATTTCCATTTTGCTTCTCCTTCAACAAATTCTCTGTTTTAAAGCTTAACTTAATATTACAAGCCTGTCAAATTTGTTTACAATAATGTTATCGGTATTTCACAAACGAACTTTAGTTTTTTTTTGTGCACTTTCACGCTTGGAATCTGTATGTAGCGACCGAAATACTTTTGAAAGTGATATTCCAAGCCAAAATTTCCTGATGTGAAATGTTGACATCACCACATTGTGGCATTAGATATTTTTTAACCAATCAATTTATTTACCAATATAAAACTGATCACTTTATCAAAAAAGCAGGTGAGGTCCATGCAAACAGAGCGAAGACGCCACCGCCGATATAAAGTCAAAGAAGGTGCATTTGCCGTCATAAACCCGGATCCTGTCAAACTCGTTCCGATATTGGATATTTCAATGGGAGGGCTGGGAATTTATGTGAACGAAGGCTATAAAATGATGGATGATTCTCCAAAACTGGAAATTATGGTGGCAGATTGTAGTTTTTATCTGGACAACCTTCCCTATGAACTCATCGAAAACATCAAAGCGTTTTCCGGGGATGCATCGAATATGTTGAATGGCCGCCGCTTCAGCCTGAAATTCGGCAACCTGAGGCCTGCCCAGAAAGCCCGCTTAAAATTTTTTGTGCGAAATTATGCCCATGGAGGTTCGAAGCTCAAAGTTCTGCGCAAATTTAGCAACTTTCTGCATCCAACATGGGCAAACAAACATGCTGAGCCAACATGCAATTTTGGAATCTGGCAGGGATTTCATTGATTCATGCGCTGACCAACGTCTCTGAGTCAGGTGATGGTGATACAGGTGTCTCCTTTCTAAACCGCTCGGACCACATCAAGGTTATCGGATAACCTCTGCAGTCGGGATTTCAATCCGTAAATTCGAAGCGGTCCTGAAAAAGCTAAAAAATTCCAGATCCGACCTTTCATCGGCGATCTACCCCAAATTATTTAGTAAGCTTTAGCGGGATAGAGACAGTGATGATGACATCCTCAATACAAAACATCCAGTCATTTCCGATCCTGTGAAACGCAACAGAAATAAGTAGGAAGTCTGCTGACCACAGTGCATGCATCTCTGACGAGGAATGTTCACAAGGAGTCGATGTTTGAATTTGTGCACTGAGTCCAACCAGATGAGCAGGTAGAGGAGCTTCTTTAAAAATGCCCCAATTCGTCGCGAACTCCAAATCTTCTTTTATTTTAAATGCCAGGAACATAAATAAGAAATCAGCGGGATTTTATGCGGTTGATCTTGCCGCAACGCAATTTGCCAATTATATTATTAAGGTCCTCGACCCAAATGCCATTCAAAAAAACCTACTTGTGCAGGGTAGTATAGAATCAAAGGAACCGATGTACGATGACGTTTGATGCACAGAGCAGCTCAAATAGTACCTATCGAAAAGCCTTGAACACGGCGTTGCGCATTCTGACACGGCGGGACCATTCAAGGCAAGAATTATCCAGGAAACTACAGGCTCGTGGCTATGTTGAAGAAACCATCAATGACGTTATTTCGGAATGTGAGCGATTCGACTATATCAATGATGAACGAACGGCCCTGGTCTTTATCCGCCGACTTCAACGAAAAGGATATGGTCGTAACCGCATACAATTCGAACTGAATTTAAAAGGATTGCATGGACAGAACATACAAAGGATCCTTTCGAAATATGTTTCCGATGCCGATGAACGCCAATCTGCAAAGAAAATTTGTCAAAAAAACTCCAAACGATTCAATCGAGAAAAGGATGAATTAAAACGAAAGGATAAAATATATCGCTTTCTATATAGCAGAGGATACTCGCAAACCGTGATATCAGAAGTTGTTGACCAGATTAAACTTTCGACATGAATTGAATTGGTCATCTAATGATCTAAGGATCCTGATATACGATATTTCACTCGAAAGAGAGAAATTATGAATATAGACCAAAAATCATATAAACCTGAAACATTACGTTATGTTATCCCGGTTGTGATGGGAGTGTTTGGTTTGTTTTTGCTCGCCGGATGTACCGGAACATACGGCAGTCTCAAACGGGATGCCGAAGTTCAGCAAGCATTTGAATCCAATCAAGTTCCACCAGAATATAAATACTATTATTACGGTTTTGACACCCGACCTTATGTTATCTTTGGCATCGACCCCGATTACGAATTAAACTCAAGGGTTTGGAGAGAAGTCATGCCGGAAGCACCGGAGTTCAAGGAAATGATCCGCTGGGTCTGGGAGGATTATAATTATAATAAATTCGGCG
>JASFSK010000380.1:0-5313 GCA_050114455.1 Desulfobacterales bacterium
ACAGCGGTTCAAGGTCAAAGTTTCTTTATTGATCAAACTGGCCGTTTTTTTGGCCAGCGGCTGCCGCTCGTGTGAAACTAAATTGATTTGAGTCCAAATTTTATCTTTATTTCACCGCAGAGATCGCGGAGAGAACAGAGATTTTTTAAATTTTTCTCAGCGGTCTCGGCGAGCTCTGCGGTGAATAACTGAAGTTTCTTATTTGATCAGACTGGCAGCCCTTTAACCAGCGGCCCCGGCTTATATGAAACTATATATTAAAAGCTGTAATCTATCCTACCTACATCCTAACGCTGTTTTGCTAAAGGCGAAACCCAACAACAGGCGATTTGGAATCAAAGCATCTTGACAAGAAGTTAATAGATAACTACAAAGACCACATATGAAGATGACCACAATGATTACTTAGAGAGGTCTATCATGCAATCTGCGAGTGTCGGTATACGAGATGCAAAAATACATCTCAGCAAATATCTCAAATTGGTGCAGCAAGGAACCGAGGTCATTATAACGGATCGTGGAAGACCTGTTGGTAAGATTATTCCCATCAGCACAGAGGTATTCATTTGAAAAAAACGATCCCCAAAATATGCTGGATTTACCTTAGTGGCCTGGTTCTTATAGCTCTGTTTAGCGCTGGTTATTCAAATGCCACAGAACCGGAGCCAACCCTGGAACAAATCCTGGATCGAGTAGAGCAAGCCTATACCAACAAAAGCTTTCAAGCTGAATTCATTCAGGAATCCAGCATTAAAGCGATGGAAATCGTCGATTTTGCAGCGGGCAAAATATTTGTTCGCTACCCGGGGATGATGCGGTGGGAATATGAAAAACCAGAAAAACAGATTATCACTACCGACGGCCAGCGGCTATGGATTTACAGGCCGACAGACAATCAGGTGTTGACCGGCAAAGCACCCGCCTTTTTTGGTGACGGCAAAGGGGCCAGCTTTTTATCGGACATCAAGCTGATTCGCCAAAAATTTAAAATATCCCAGGATCATTCGAAAAACAGCTTTTTTTATGAGCTGATTCTCCAGCCCTTGGAAAAAACGCTGGATGTGACCGACATCGGCTTATCGATCACAAAAAAAACATACACTGTCGTTCGGGTTGTTACCTACAACACCTATGGTGATGAAAATCGAATCGAGTTTGCCAACCACCAATTCGATGTAAAACTGGATGACTCCCTTTTTAGCTTTGAAGTGCCACCCGGGGCGGAAGTGTTGCAATTGAACGAATAAAAAAGAAGTTTGGTTATGCCATTTGGTTAACGATTTCCTCCGGTATGTCCGCATTGGTATATACTTTCTGAACGTCGTCGCAGTCTTCCAGCATGTCCATCAGCCTGACCATCTGCTCGGCTTCTTTTCCGGAGAGATCGGCAGTGGTTTGGGGCAGCATGGTGACTTCAGCAACAATGTGGTCAATTGAAGCCTTGTCGATGGCTTCTTTGACGGATTCGAAGTCTCCCGGCTCCGTGATAACCTCAAAGTTGCCGTTATCTTCCCTGATATCTTCGGCGCCAGCTTCAAGGGCTGTTTCCATCAGGGTTTCCTCGTCGACCGACTTGCTCTCAACCGCTATATAGCCCTTTTTGTCAAACATCCAGGCAACACACCCATTTTCACCCAGGTTGCCGCCGTTCTTGCCAAAAATGCTGCGGATATCGGCCACGGTTCGGTTTTTATTGTCGGTCAGAGATTCAATCAGAACGGCAGCACCGCCGGGGCCGTACCCTTCATATATGCTTTCTTCATAGTTGACACCTTCAAGCTCACCGGTCCCTTTTTTGATGGCCCTTTCAATGTTGTCCTTGGGCATATTTTCATTCTTGGCCGCAGCAACCGCCGTTCTCAGTCTGGGATTGGCCTCCAAATCGCCGCCCCCCAGACGGGCCGCCACTGTGATCTCTTTGATGAGCTTGGTGAAAATCTTACCCCTTTTGGCATCGGTCGCGGCCTTTTTATGCTTGATGCTTGACCATTTGCTGTGTCCCGACATGTGTACCTCCTCACCCGAAATAACCGGGAAAATTTCTATTTACTGAAGCCTGATCCCCTTGAATTCCAAACCAATGACATATATTTCCCTGCTTGACTTGCGACTACTTTGAGGTTTGAAAATTTTTCTCCACTTGAATCCAGCCCTGACCGCATCTATAAAGTTATTGAAATCCGGCCCCTGGAAAATCTTGCAAACAAACGAACCCCCCGGCAGTAAAATGTTTTGGGCAATGTTCAATGCAGTCTCGCAAAGATCATAAGATCGCGCTGCATCCACGGCTTTATGTCCGGTGGTCGCCGGTGCCATGTCACTTAGCACCACGTTAAAATCCTTTCCGAGAAACGCGATATCCAGTGAAAATACATCCGCAGTGATGATTTCTACGTGCCCGGGCAGTTGAGCCGAAACAGGTTTGAGGTCAACGCCGACTACCCTGCCTTTGGGGCCAGTCAATTTGGCGGCATACAGCAACCAGGATCCCGGCGCACAACCCAGATCCATCACCGCATCGCCGATTTTGATCAGCCGGTTTTTTTTTTGGATCTCCTCCAGTTTATAAACAGATCGAGCCGGGAACCGCTCCCTTTTCGCCTGACGCGTGTAATGATCCTGCCATTGTTTCCTTTTTTTAAAGGTGGCGCGTTTCATAGTGTCGTATTGCAGTTTACGCGTTGCACACAAAAGATCATCATTGCATTACTAACATCACATTTTGCATTTTTAAAGACAAATAAATGCGCAGCATAATATAATTAATCCGCGCAACCTTAGATCACAAGTCTGCTTTTTTTGGCTCTACAAAAATATGGGTTAACCCAAAAAACTCTATTTTTCGGGCCGGATTAATTATCAAAATAACTTTTCGACAACTTCCGAGACGGTTTCCACGCCTTCAATTTCAATCCCGTCGATGTTAGGAAGACGTTTCAGATTGCCTTTTGGCAATAGGCAGCGGTGAAAACCCATTTTGCGGCTTTCAGCAATCCGTGCATCTGCCTGACCGATAGCGCGCACCTCGCCGGTTAAACCGATCTCCCCTAACACCACAGTGCCCTCTGGGACGGTCTTGTCTAAAAAGCTGGAAGCCACCGCCGCAACGATGGCCATATCCACCGCCGGTTCGATGACCTTGACCCCGCCGGCGACATTCATAAAAATATCATAGCCCATTAGGTGCATACCAAGCATTTTCTCCATGACCGCCGCAAGCAAGGCAACCCTGTTAGAATCAAGACCCAGAATGGTTCGTCGCGGGGTACCGAAATTTGTTGCACTTGCAAGGGCTTGAAGCTCAACCAGAATTGGCCGGGTGCCTTCCATACTGGCCGTTACAACCGAACCCGCCGCGCCCGCAGGACGCTCGGAAAGAAAGACCGCCGACGGATTGGCAACTTCATCAAGCCCCTTGTCCTTCATTTCAAAAACACCGATTTCATTGGTTGAACCGAACCGATTTTTCACCGCCCGCAAAATCCGAAAAATATGGTTTCGGTCCCCCTCGAAGTAGAGCACGGTATCGACCATATGCTCCAAAAGCTTGGGACCGGCAATGGTTCCATCTTTGGTCACATGACCGACCAGAAAAATAGGGATGCCTGTCTTTTTGGCTGTCAGCATCAGCCGCACCGTGGATTCTCGCACCTGACTCACCGTCCCCGGAGCGGACGTCAAATCACCGTTGAACATGGTTTGAATAGAATCAACCACCAACGCTTTGGGCTGCGATGTTTCTATCATGGCCAGGATGGCTTCGACTTCAACTTCGGAGGCTACCAACATTTCCGGGGAAACTGTGTTCAGCCGTTGACTGCGCAACCGGATTTGACGAATGGATTCTTCACCGGAAACATACAAGACCTTGTTTCCCCGGTCAGCGAGTCCGTTTAAGGCCTGCAGCATCAGGGTGGATTTTCCGATTCCAGGATCTCCGCCGATCAGAACCAGGGTGCCAGGCACGAGGCCCCCGCCCAATACCCGATCGAATTCCTTGATCCCGGTGAGTAGCCTTAATTCCGTCTCTATATCGATGGAGTCTATCGGCACCGGGGCAGCTTGCGACGCGGAAATGGTTCTGAAACCCTGGCGACCTGAGGCGCTACTGGATCTTTCCTCTACAAAGGAATCCCAGTTGCCGCAGTCCGGGCACTTCCCCATCCACTTGGCTGTTTGAAATCCGCAGTTTTGGCAGCAAAATATGGTCTTTTGATTTTTTTTCACAATGGCAAATTCTCGACAAGTGTGCTATGATTGTGAATAAAAATAGCACGTGATTTCGACAGGATCAAGCGAGAACCGCCACTATTTCTGCCTTCGATAGACAACTTTCCAATATTCAATTCCGGTTTGTCCGGGTAAGGTCACAAATTAGATGTTACATAGGAAACAAGATTTCATTTTAATCATTACTTTTCTCATCGGAATCGTTTTCTTCGGATTGGGATTAACCTCTGCAGCAACAGCCTCGATCAACAAAACTGACGATCGTTTTGAATCCGTACAAAAAAAATTGATTCAAGACGGATTTAACCGTGAAAAAATCCAGCGGTTATACAGTCGTCCCCAGGTTTTCTTCGAAACAGCCGGCGTAACCCTGCTGTTCACATATAGTGAAGCCAAATTGGATTACGATCAGTTCGCCGCAGACCGGCCGATCGAAAAGGCTAAACAATACATGGGAAAGTACAAAGAGGAGTTTGAAAGGGCTGAAAAAATCTACGGGGTAAACGGCCGTGTCATCACCGCCATCCTTTTGGTGGAATCCAGGCTGGGAAAATACCTGGGCACACGATCAACCTTGAACACCCTATCCACCCTGGCATCTCTCATGGATCCGGCGACGCGCAATGATTTTTATAACCAAATCCCGAAAGCCAAACGGATTTCGAGAAACAAATTTGAAAAGTCAGCCAAAAAAAGATCGAAATGGGCCTACAAAGAGCTCAAAGCCTATTTGAAATACACACACCAGGAAGGGTTAGACCCAGCTGTCATCCCCGGGTCTTTTGCCGGTGCCATGGGATTGTCTCAATTTATGCCCAGCAGCATTCTATCTTACGGAAAAGACGGTGATAACGACGGATCCATAGACCTGTACACCCACTCGGATGCCATTGCCAGCATTGCCAATTATCTAAAAAGCCACGGTTGGCATCCGGGGATCAGCCGCAAGAAAGCGGAAAAAGTCATTTATAGATACAATCACAGTGAGTACTATGTCAGAGCAATACTAAAAATTGCTGACCTGTTAAGAAATCAGCCACCACCAGCATAGTTAATCCGGGGGTATGAGGAAGGCCCCTTGAA
>JASFSK010000381.1:0-5309 GCA_050114455.1 Desulfobacterales bacterium
AAAAATTTGGCCAGATCCAGATCCGTTACCGCCGCCGGAACCGAAGCTAAAAACTTGCGCCACAGGTTCAAACATCCGCCACCGGCCGGAAGAAGCCCGACGCCAATTTCAACCAGCCCCATATACAGCTCAGCATGGGCCACAATTCTGTCGGAGGCCAAGCAAAGCTCGCAGCCCCCGCCGAGCGCCAGGCCGAAAGGCGCTGCCACCACCGGAAAAGGTGCGTATCTCAAATTCAGCAAACCGTATTGCAGGGCGGCAATCATTTTTTCCAGATCGGAGTACCGGTTTTCCTTGACCGCCGCCGCAACATCCATCAGATTTGCACCTGCTGAAAAAGCACCCGGCATACCCCCGGCCTGGTTGCCGATGACCAGACCGGCGGCGTTGGCATCCACTATTTCCAGGATCTCCGGCAAAAACTCGATGATTTCCTGATTCAAAGAATTCATTTTGGTATGCAATTCCAGGCAATAAACATCGTCACTAAGATCAATCAGTGATGCGGATTTGTTTTCCGTGACAATCCTGCCAGTGGATTTCAGTGCTGGCAGAGAAACGATATGGGGGCTGACGACTTGTTCCTTGTATGATTCTTCAATAAAATCATAATAATAGCGATTTCCATTCTCAGTTTTGTAAAAGGAGGTGTGCCCGGCGGTCAGCATATTTCGGACCTTTTGCGGAACGGCCATGCCGTCCCGGTCCATTTTTTCAATGGATTTTTCCAGGCCGAGGGCATCCCAGGTTTCGAAAGGACCCATTTCGAAATTAAACCCCCACTTCAAGGCGTTGTCGATTTCGACGATGGTGTCCGAAATTTCCGGAATCCGGTTGGCGGCATAAATCAGGTTTTCAGCAACAGCTTTCCAGGCAAATCGCGATCCCCGATCCTCCCCGTAGACCACAGCCTGCAATTTTTCAGGCAAAGATTTGGCCTTTTTGGCCGCCTCCAAACAGGGGAAGCTTGCAAACTCGAATGGAGCGTATTCCAGGGTCGTCGGATCGATTACCTTTCTGATCTTTGTCCACTCCGGTGTTAATTCGGTTTTGTAAAATCCGCTTTGGGCTTTTTTGCCGAGCAGTTTCTTCTCAATCATGGTGTTGACAAAGTCCGGCATCACAAAACTGTCCCGCACTTCGTCATTCTCAACCAGATCGTATGTATTTTTAGCCACATGGGCCAGCACATCCAGGCCGACCAGATCTGCGGTCTTGAACATGGCGGTTTTGGGTCTGCCCATCGCCGGTCCGAAAAGGGCGTCCACTTCAGGAATCGTCAGACCGTCTTCGACCATCATCTGAATTGCCTTTACCATACCCTGAACACCAATGCGATTGCCGATAAAATTCGGTGTGTCCTTGGCCCATACGATGCCTTTGCCGAGAACTCTTTCTCCATAATCAGCTATAAACTCGAGTATTTCAGGCAGAGTCTCTTCACCGGGTATGATTTCCAGCAGTTTCATATACCGTACCGGATTGAAAAAATGGGTCCCCAAAAAATGTTGTTTGAATTCCTTGCTCAACCCTTCGGACATGGCTTTCAGCGGGATTCCCGATGTATTGGAGGAAACGATGGTTCCCCTCGAAAGTACCGCTTGAATCCGTTTGAGCAGGTCTTTTTTGACCTCCAAATTTTCAACCACCACCTCAATGATCCAATCCATATCCGCCAGTTTGTCGAAATTATCCTCTATGTTACCGATATTAATGCGTTCTACATCCTTTTTCAGCATCAACAGAGAGGGGCTTGAGGCCAGTACCGCATCCAGTCCGGCCTTCACGATGCGATTCCTGGCAACCGGATCGTCTTTCTCTTCGGGCTTCAAATCAAACGGAACAATGTCAAGCAGCAAGGTCTTCACACCGGCGCCGGCCAACAAGGCGGCAATGCCCCCTCCCATGACGCCGGAGCCGATCACGGCTGCCGTTCTGATTTTTCTTCTCATGAGTGACCTCCTGAAATAGTGTTTAGGCGTGAAATATACATTCTGAAATTGATAATGAATGAGTGCTCATTCATTATCAAGATCGACAGGCGTCTGTCAACAATAAATTTTCTTTACTGAAATTAGGCCAGCTGCGTCAAATATTATATAATTTCAGGATATTGTTTTATAAATTAATATCTCTTTAGATATATAAGTTTTAAAAACTAAAAAAAATATCTTACAATACTAATGAATATATCTTCAGAAATGAGCGAGAGATGGGTTTATATTTTGTTTTGGAAAGATTTGACCGTTTGTAAACGACGTATAAATATCTACTGACATCGTCGGCAGGTATCGTAGTTGGCACTTTATCGGCCGAATCAAATCCAAAATAACGAATTCGGTAAACTGCCTGAAAAAATGCCCATCATCGCTCTCCTTAACTTCTTGATAAATTGGCCGATAGTATCTCTGAAAACTTAACTTGGAAGAGTTTGTAGCAAAAAATCGACAAACAAATAAAATGTATTGATACTGTTTAAAAATAGAGGAACCGAAAAATGAAACAGAGAATCAAGCAGTACCTTCTCATTGGTCTGGCAGGGGCTGTTTTCTATTTTGTCTTAAACAACCATTTTATTGTGGATGGACGCGATATCTACCTGTTGAAAAAAACATCGCTGCATTTGCACGAGACCTTCGTCAGCATCAGCAATGAAAGGCCGTCGACCATTTTAAAAAACGAGATATTACGGGAAGCGGGCATCGGAGAGCTCTTCGTAGAGCTTGAGATGATGACCGAAGAGGAAATGAGCATGCTGGTAAGCAAATACGATGCTGAAGAATAAATCGGCTTTTTTGGAATAGACCCGACGTGCGCTTCCAATCATCTGATTTGCAGCTGCTGCCTTTGACCACGAAATCAGTTTGTAGCAGCAGGAAAACAGCGGCGACTTCTCCACCCAGATCAAACCGTAATTTAGCCGTCCGATCCGCCGATAGCATTGAGCTCCAAGGTTATCGGCCTTTCCTCCTCAGTTTTACCGGTAAAACGAACGGGGCCGGGGCGCCTGTAGTGGTCATCTCCCGGGGCAGCCCCCAACCAGGTTTCCCGTTGAGCTTTGACAACCCGAAATGCGGTTGAATTTACATCCACGATACTTTTTTCGATGACCAGAGCTAATTTGCCTTTGCGCTCTTCAAGGTGCATCAGCGGCGCAATCGGAATTCCGATGGGTTCCCAACTGGAAAAATCCATATCCAGATTTTTAATGGCTGCCATCTGTCCCGTCGCGCCGTTGGCAATCAGGCTGAAAGCGGTCAGTCCCAGATTATAAGTGTAAAGACAGTCAAACCGTGTTGGATCGTTTCCCCTGCCGTCGTATCCGTAAAAATGGATCTGGGTTTTAAAGCTCGGCATTGACTTGTTGAAAATTTTTACTACGCTTTCAGGTATATTGTCGCCAGCAGATAAAAGACCGGCATTTTCTAAGGCCTGACTGAGAGTTTTAATGGAAATTATGGCAGGCTTCATCAGCAGAAATTCATCAACCCCGTAATTTTTGAATAAAACCGATCCGTAGCGCTTCGGATCAAGTTCGGCATCCTGCATTCTTTTTCGGAAATAGTCTTTTTGAATTCCGATTTTATAGCGGCCCTCTTCCTTAAGAATATTCAAATAATCTTTGACCAGGCCCAGAAGAACTTTTTCGGTTTCCACCTGAGAAAATTGGAAATTGCCGTGGCTGTCTCTTTCCATCAACAGGCCTTCCTGGAAAAAAGCCGGGATATCATTGAAAAGATCATCGTCCCGGGTGTTCCAAAGGGTAAACGAGCTATCTTCGCGCGAGCGCTGCGCCAGCCGTCTCAAATACTCCAATTTGTCATCGAGGAGAAAATAACTCGTATGGAAGTCTTTGTCGTGGGTTCGGTTGTATTCGGCGATGATGGTGTTCAGCTTGATGATAAACACCTGGATTTCATTGACAAACTCCAGCACACCTTCGGGAATGACAATGACACCATAATTTTTTCCCACGGCTGCTCTTCGGACAATGGCTTCGCAGACAACCCGGGATAAATGACGCAGTGTGATGCCGTATGCGTTATAATCGGTCGTCTGGTTGGACCTGGCTTTTTCCAACCGGTCGGCATCGGTGTAGTCGGCAAGATCTTCACCGATAAGCGTCATATTGGCATGGGTCTGCAGTGCAACTTCCAGTGCCAAATGGCTGGCCACCCGACCCATCACCTTACAGATATGATAGTATTTTATATCAGAGCTGCTGTCGGTGCAAAGATTGCTGATGGCACTGGCAAAAGATCGAGCAGCCGTGTGAAACCCGAATGACATGGCACAAAGCACATTCCCGTCGATATCTCTAACCTGGATATCACCGTCGATGGTTTTGGGCACCCCCAATACCTGCACCCCATCCGCCAGCATCTCCTGGGCCAGAAAGGCGGCATTGGTGTTGGAATCATCGCCACCGACCACCACCAGGGCGTCCAGGTCAAGGCGCCTGCAGGTTTCCCGCGAAAGAGCCATCTTATCACGACTGTCGATCTTGGTCCGCCCGGTCTTGATCATGGTAAAACCACCCAGGTTTCGGTACCTGTCCACCAGATCCTTGGTGAGTTCGACAGCTTCATTTTCTATGATCCCATCGGGCCCAACGAGAAACCCGTAAACGATGGAGCCCGGATTGGCTTTCTTGGCAGCGTCGAACAATCCGGCAATCACATTGTGTCCTCCAGGAGCCGGTCCGCCGGAAAAAACAATGCCGATATTTCGACGTTTACCATATTCACGCGCAAGATCATCAGCGAGTGCGTCTTTGCCTTTGACCAACTGCACCTGATTGCCGATAATATCCGGCAGTAATTTTTCGGCCTGCCGGTCCAGCTCAAATTGATAGCGGTCGGTTTCATACAAAACCGTGTAGGGATGAGAAAACGCCTCACATTGCAAAGGCGAATAGGCTCTCCTTTCTAGAACCTCGGCATTGACATCGTTAATAGCGCTTTTGACCTTGGGATGGTTTAAAATTTCTTCAAAATTGCTGGCTGCTTTTCCGGGCATCTCATCCTCCGTTTTCCATTAAAGATTGTCGGTTGAAGGGTGAATTATGGGCACCTATATCCTATATACTTACCCGCACACTGGTTCAAGGTCAAGATCATTAAACCAGAAAACGCACTCGCCAAAAGACTCTTTACATTCATTATAGAATGATATACAAGAAAGGCACAAAATCGACGTCTGGCTAAGGTTTGGGTGATTGACCACCCACCGTCATCACAGCTTTTGAATTATCTTTAACCTAAAAAGGAGGTAATCCATGAAAAAAGGATTGACATTAGGCCTTATTA
>JASFSK010000382.1:0-5308 GCA_050114455.1 Desulfobacterales bacterium
AAAGCCACCAGCTGCAAATCGATATAAGACTTTATTTCTTCGCGCACCGCCAGCAAGGCCTGCACCGCCAACAGGCGATCATCGCTGACATCCACGTGACTGCGAATGGCCAGGGTGCCGCGGGCGACTGCCCAATGACACAAGCTCAAGGCGCGGGTTTTAATGTCCTCTGCGGTCAGGTGCGATTTCAGCTCGCCCCACAGCTGGATACCCTCGAGCAGCGTACCGCTGGCATTCACCCGCGGGCGCCCATAGGTCAGGGTCGAATCCAGGTGAAAATGGCTGTCCACAAACGGCGGCGAGGCCAGCCTTCCGGTGGCATCGATTTCCCGGGCGGCGCTTGCATCCAGTTGGGCCGTAACCTCTTTGATGGTGCCATTCTCAATTCCGATATCCATCCCGGTCCGCCCATCCGGCAAATTTGCGTTTCGAATAATCAGATCAAGCATGGGGTACCCCCGTAAAATGAAGATTGAAAATTGAAGATTGAAGATTTGAGGAATGCTGTCTATTAATAACCTAGGTTGAGTGGTCCAGAGTTCAACGGTCCCGGTAGAGAGCTATGCCATGTTCCTAATATTCGTATGTTATGTCAATTCGCGAATCATTGAAATCGAAAACCATTCAGATCAATTAATCCGAATCTCAAGCTTCGAATTTCGTATTTGTCTGGATAATTCTGGCTTGCTTCGTGTGAATGGAATTCCCCATTCCCCATTCCGACGTCCGCCCTTCCCCGCTCCTTGTCATTTCTCTATGCGCCATGCCCTCTGCGCTATGCTACTTCCTTCTCACTTCCGCATTCCGCATTCCACCTTCCAACTTCCGCATTCGTCTATCGTCATTCGCCAATCGTCTATTCATAGAATCGATTAAATTCCTCAAATATTCAATCTTCAATCTTCATTATTCAATTCCAATTTCCCCTACCCTCCCTTCTCTTCGCGCCGATAGGGCTTGAGCAAACCGGCCGGGACAGCGGCTTTTCTGGACACGCTGATCAAGGCCACAATTGTCAAAAGATAAGGAATCATCAGGAACAGATGAAAGGAAATGGCAATGCCGAATCCCTGCAGTCTTAACTGCAAGCCATCCAGAAAACCAAATATCAAGGCTCCCAGGGTTCCTTTCAGGGGATCCCAGTTGCCGAAGATGACCATGGCTACGGCGACCCATCCGCGACCGCCGATCACATCGATCAAAAATATATTTTGATGGGCCAGGGTCAAAAAAGCACCGCCGATACCCATCAAGGCACCGCCGAATACCAGACAGAGGGTCCGCGTCAGGGCCACATTGACGCCGACGGTGTCGGCAACCACCGGGTTTTCGCCGACCGTTCGAATTTTAAGGCCCAGTTTGGTCTTATACAGCAGTATCGACATCAGCGGGATTAACAACCAGGCAAAGTAGGTCAGGGAATATTGGGTGAACAGGCCCGGCCCGATCAGGGGGATCTTCGATAGGATCGGCAGGGAAACCTGTTTGAAGGGCTCGATGGTCGGCGGGACCGTTGGTGATCCAACATACAGTCGATAAATAAACATGGCCAGTCCGGTTGAAAAAAGGGTTATTCCCAGACCCGATACGTGTTGGCTTAAACCCAGGTCAACGGCCAGAAAGGCCATCAGCAGACCCAGCAGCATGCCCACCAGGGCGGCGGCCAGCACGCCCGTCCAGATGGAGCCCGAAGAATAGGTCACCAAAAATCCGGTCATGGCACCCATGAGCATAATACCCTCGATGCCCAGATTCAAAACGCCGGATCGCTCTGCCAAAATCTCCCCCAGGGTAGCAAATATAATCGGGGTTGCCATGCGCATCGTGGCACCCATGAGCCCCGCTATAAATGCGATATCAAAAAGTTCGCTCATTTTTTGCGTACCCGTTTGATTTTGTATTCCGTAAACAGTAAGAAAACCAGCATGACCATCAATGCCATGCCTTGAATGACCTCGGCAATATAGGTGGGAACACCCGTCATGCGGCTCATGGTCTGGGCACCGACAATAATGACACTGAAAAAAAGCGAAGAAAAAAGCACCCCGACGGGGTGTAAATTGCCCAGCATTGCGATCACAATACCGGAATAGCCGTAACCGGGCGAGATATCCATAATCAGGCGGCGTTGTATCGCACACAGCTCACCGACCCCCGCCAGTCCTGCCAGCCCGCCGGATATCAGGGCTGTCCAGATAATCACCTTGGTGGTGTTAATCCCACCGAAATTCGCAGCCCTCGCATTCACCCCGACGGCTCTGGACTGATAGCCGAAAGTCGTCTTTTTGTTGATGAACCAGATAATCAGCACTGCCACAAAGGCCAGCGGGATTCCCAAATGAAATCGTGAACGCGCCAACAAAATTGGATAATTAGCGGCCTCGACGATGGCCGAAGATCTGGGCCAGCTGGAGTCGGGTTGCTGCAGTGGCCCGAACAGGAGGGCGCCCATGATGTGAATCATGACGTAATTTAGTAGCAGGGTGGACACCACATCATCGACCTTGAGCTTGGTTTTAAGAATGGCCGGAATCGCTGCCCAGATGCCCCCCGCCAGAAATCCGGCAACAATGATGGTCGGCAAGACGACGATTTGGGGGAGTCCACCCATGGAGACCCCCAATGCGGTGGCTGTCAGGGCACCGGCCAGCAACTGGCCTTCAGCACCGATGTTCCAGAATTTGGCCCTGAACGCAAAGGCCACCGCCAATCCCGTCATTAAAAGTGGACTGGCTTTGACAAACGTTTCCAATAAGTTGTAGCGGGTCCCCACAGCACCATGAAACAGATAAAAATATGATTTCCAAAGATTGCCACCGGCAACCAGAATTGGGATGGCAGAAAGAATCAGGGTGGCAATAATCGCGGCAACCGGGATAGCGACTCGGGCCCATCCCGGCAGGGGCTTGCGTTTGGTCAGCCTGAAACCAATCAATGTGTCACCCCACTCATCCAGAGTCCGACCTGTTCGCGGGTGGCGGCCTCGCAGGAGACTTCTCCCATAATTCTGCCTTCGTATAGCACCACGATTCGGTCACTCAGATTAAAAATTTCATCCAGGTCTTCTGAGATGAGCAGAATGCCTGCCCCTCTTTCACGCTCCTGCAATATCCGCTGATGGATATACTCCATGGCCCCCACATCAAGGCCTCGCGTCGGCTGAGCGGCGACGACCATCGCCGGCTGCCCGGCCAGTTCCCGGGCCAGCATCACCTTTTGCAGGTTGCCTCCGGATAAACTCTTGGTAATGACGTCTCCATCAGCGGTTTTTATTCCATAAGCGTCGATCAATTTATTGCTGTGCTGTCGGATGAGTTTCGATTTCATCCATCCAAAGCGCTGGAACCTGGCAGATGAATGGGTCTCCAGGATCAGATTCTCGGCAATACTGAGGTCCATCATTAAACCGGTATCAATCCTGTCTTCGGGGATTCTTCCCATTTTTAAATTAATTGCCGATGTCGGGCTGCCGAATTTAAGTGAGCGACCGGCAATTTTTACCGTACCAGCCGTCGGATGGCGCAGTCCGAAAAGAATTTCGGCCAGCTCGCGCTGACCGTTGCCAGAGATACCGGCCATACCTAAAATCTCATTGCTTCGCACCACCAGATCAAGCGAGTGCAGTGCAGCAATATTTTTATCATTCAAGGCACTGAGAGCTTTGATTTCCAGCACCGGCTCGCCGGCAGGGATACTCTCCTTTGAAAGGTTTTCCAGCAGCTCCCTGCCGACCATCAGATTGGCCAGTTCCCGCGAACTGGTTTCGGCCGTCTTTTTTTCGGCCACCACCCGGCCGGACCTCAACACCACGATGCGGTCAGAAATGTCCATCACTTCGGTCAGCTTGTGGGATATAAACACCACCGAACGGCCTTCTTTGACAAGAGACTTCAACGTCTTGAAGAGCTCCTCGGTTTCAGTCGGAGCCAGTACCGCCGTCGGCTCATCCATAATGAGAATGTCCACCTCACGGTACAAGGCCTTTAAAATCTCCACTTTTTGCTGTTCCCCCACCGACAGGGTCCAGATTTTGGCATCCGGATCGACCTGCAATCCGAAGCGTTCCTGCAAGCGGATGATATCCCGGCGGGCCTTTTTGGGATCCAGAAAAACACCCGAGCCCGTGCCGACGATGATATTTTCCAGAACTGTTTGGGAGGGCACCAGGGCGAAATGCTGGTGGATCATCCCTATGCCGCGGGCGATGGCATCTTTGGGCGCGGAGAGGCTGACCGTTTGACCTTTAATGGAAATCCGTCCCTCATCACAGGTGTAGTACCCGAACAGAATATTCATCAGGGTCGTTTTACCGGCCCCGTTTTCACCCAGCAAGGCGCAGATTTCACCGGCATACAAATTGAAGGTGACATCGTCGCTGGCAACCGTGTCCAAGAATTTTTTGGTCACACCGGTCATCGTCACCACGGGTTGTTGGCTGTTATCCATTGTTGAAACACAAGCTTATTCTGCATGTAAGTGGAAGGGTCGACAAATTAATTCCGTATATTGTCGAAATCAAAACATCGACTCAATCTAGATTTTGAATATCTGAGCAGTCGGGAAGTTTTCCGATAATGACTGTCATTCCCCTGCCTCCGCAGGGGCAGGCTCTGCGAAGGCAGGAATCCAGATGTTACAGCACCCAGTATACTGGATGCCCACCTGCGCGGGCATGACAAATAAATACCCCGATCCCTGAAATATCTAAAAGTGTTTTACACAATTCAAGTGCAGTTTTATTTAATTTCGAGTTGATTTACAAAATTATAGTAGCAACTCTTGTGAAAAACACTTTTAGTCGGACATTGGCTTTTGCTCATCCACCGGGACCCGATAAGTGCCGTTGAGGATTTTCTGCTCCAGATCCCGAACCTCTTTAATGACATCTCCCGGCAGGGTTTTTTCAAAGGAATGAAATGGCGCCAAACGGGAGCCGCCCTTGGCCATCATGGACCACTCGCCGAGGTCCATGGAGACCCAGGCTTTTTTCTGAACCATTTCGATGCAGAACTTAATGGTGGGGTACATATCCCAGACCGGGCCCGTAATCACCACCTCGGGTGCCATCGCATTCTGGTCCGACATGTTGCCGAAGGCGAGTACACCTTTTTCTTTGGCGGCTTCAAAGACACCGAAGCGTTCGGCAAAGATCAAATCCGCTCCAGCCTCGATCTGGGCAATCGCAGCTTCCTTGGCCTTGGGAGGATCAAACCAGCCGCCGATGTAGGATATTTTAACTTTGACGTCGGGGTTGACCTTAAGGGCACCGGCTTTGAAGGCATTGACCAGCCGATTTACTTCTCCAATG
>JASFSK010000383.1:0-5278 GCA_050114455.1 Desulfobacterales bacterium
AATAACTACCAAAAGGATGTATATAATGGAGATATTGGTATTATCCGCAGCATTGACCGTCAAAAGAAAGAAATCTCTGTGGATTATTACGGACGTACCGTTCCTTACACCGCCGACGAACTCGATCAGGTTACCACAGCCTATGCGATTTCGGTACACAAATCCCAGGGCTCGGAGTATCCAGCCGTTATCGTACCGCTGGTGACTCAGCACTACTACATGCTGCAAAGAAATTTATTGTATACTGCCATGACGAGAGGTAAGAAATTAGTCGTTCTGATCGGAACTCAAAAAGCGCTGCACATCGCACTGAAAAATGACAAACCCCATCGGCGCCTTTCGAGTTTGGCTGCCAGGCTTAAAGAGGCGGGTTAGGCTGAAACGAATTAAAGAAATGTGAAATTGGGCCCTTAACGGGATTATTGTGACAAAATATTGTTGTACTCGTGGACTTGATAACAATGAAACCTACCTATGAAGACCTGAAAAATAGAGTTTCAGAGCTGGAAATCGAAGCCGAGAATTGTAGAATTGCCGAGGAATCACTGCGACGGAGCAATGAAATCGTCAACAGTATACTATCGGCATCTCCCATCGGGATCGGATTGGTTGAAAATCGGTTTATCAAGCAAATTAATGGGGCCATGATGAAAATGTTTCGGTTCGATTCGGAGATGGATTATTTCGGCAAAAGCGCTCGAATCATCTATCCGTCAGAGGAAGATTTCCAGAATGTCGGCGATTTTATTTATAATTATCTTAAGGCCGGAAAGGAAGCTTGGCTGGACACAACTTTCATACGAAAAGATGGGACCACATTTTTAGGCCATTTAAAGGTGAACTCCCTTTATCCACCTGACCCGATGCAAAGAGCTGCATTCACCATTTCTGATATATCGTGGAGAAAACAGGCTCAGACAGAACTACTACAAAAAGAGAAATTACAGGCTGTTGTTGAATTGGCCGGGGCCGTGTGCCATAAGATGAACCAACCGATGCAGGCGGTGCTGCTGGAACTTGCCGAGTGTGCGGTAATGGGTGAGTTTGAAAAAGACACCGTGAAACTTAAGGTCCAAAATATTCAGCAACACCTAAACTCAGTGCGAGAATTGTCACGGAAATTAATGCACATCACCCGCTATGAAACGCGGGATTACTTGGAAGGCGAAAAGATCATCGATATTGATAAGGCATCCGATATGTATGATTAGAGCGTTTGGCAGAATCACGTTACGCTATCGGCAGGTTTGCATTGCGGCTTTAAATCGTCATAACACCCCAGCCGGTTTATCCCAAACGCTCAAAACGAACCTTTTAAAACCAAAAAAGAGTGCAAGATGCCAATCGTTATGATTCCGAGTCTTGGGTAACAGGCATTGGAATTTTAAAAAACTGGATACCTTCCTTTTCGAGGGTTTTTTCTTCTTCTTTGGTACTTACACCGCGGATGTTACGGGGCTCGGTGGCGCCATAGTGTATTTTCAAGGCTTCTTTCGCAAAATCGCAACCAACATCATCAAAATTTTTTTCAACAAATTCAACGGCTTCTTTTCTAACTTTAGCCATGGCGATTTCTTCTGGTGAAGCGGCCTTGGGCTTGAAAGTTTGAGAAGATTTGATGGCAAACGTAGAAGGCAACTTGTCAACCGAGGTATCGTTACAAACAGGACAGGTGATCAGTCCCTTTTTTTTCTGGTCAAGGTAGGCCTTAAGGTCTTCAAACCACCCTTCAAACGAATGACCATTGGTACACTGGAGATCATACGCAATCATACTGATTTAAACCATCCTGAATTGACTTTTCACGGGATAACGTTTAGTAATATCTCAAGTATATTAGCAGATTAAAACAAATATACTTGAATTGAGGCTATGATAGCATATACACCAACATTTTTAAAGACAATGTTGGCATAATTTGCTATTTTAACAAAAAGTTGCCATAAGTATTATAAAAAATTTTTCAACATTATATCAGGGAGCGTGCCGGTTATGAAAATCCTGCTAAAGCGAATCGTATCTATGGGAATTATTGTGATGTGTTTTACTGCTGTCGCCTTTGCTGAAACCAGGTATGTCACAGACATTTGGAGTCTGACACTGAGAACCGGTCCGGGTACGGAATATAAGATTCTGGCCCTGGTGGAGTCCGGCCAACAGTTGGAGCTTGTGGAACCCGGGGATGACTGGTCCCGGGTGAGACTCCCCAATGGCAAAGAAGGTTATGTATTGAACCGCTATCTGGTCGCTCAACCCACCAGCGCCGTACGACTGGCACAATTGCAAAGTAAATATACAGCCTTAAGACAACAGGCAACTTCCTTGATTGAGGAAAATAAGCGGTTTAAAGCAGAAAACGAGACCTTCAAGTCTTCCCTTGACAGGAACCAGAAAATGCTTAAAAAGCTGGACACTGATTACAAAGATTTAAAGGCGGGTGCAGCCGAATTTTTGACTCTCAAAAAAAAGTATAAAGAAGTCAGTACCCAGCTCGCCGAACAAACTAAAAGAGCCAATGAGTTGGACAAAGAGCTTAGCGGACTTGAAATGAATCAATACATTAAATGGTTTTTAGCAGGTTCTGGCGTACTTCTGGTGGGTTTCGTCATCGGTTTTTCCGCCAAACGAGGTCGCCGACGCCCCTCGTTGATGTAACTGAATTCATAAGCTCCCCGATTTAGCGGGAAGAGAATTTAAAGGTTTCACCGATACGGCGAGAGTATGTTTCAGCGTACAAACTTGATCGATGCCGATGGCTTATGAATTGATAATTTTTACGGCAGCCTTCTCATTTGACATGGTTTACAAGTGATATTATACTGTTATTTACAACCTTTACCCAATCTGCAACAATAATAAAAAGTTACAAATAAAAACCGGCAACAGTGACCGTTGAATAGCAGGGAGATTTGAATCCAACCTTTCATGCACCCAAACGCGACACATCCTTTCACCAAAACCCGCACCATATGGGTACTAATTTACCTTATAGATAAGGAGAAGAGGGCAACTTCGAAAAAAAATTGATGGCGATATTAGGGACACAGATGCTAATAAATCAATTGGTGGTTTTATTCGTCCTCCTTTTGCTCTCCGGTTTCTTTTCCTCAGCCGAAACTGCACTATTTTCCATTAGCAAAGCTAAAGCCGTTCATCTTGCAAAAGAGAAAGGTTTGACGAATTTGCTGATCAAAAAGATGAAAGACGATCACCACCGGTTACTTTCCACCATACTCATCGGAAACAATATTGTAAATGTCGGTGCCTCGGCCTTGGCCACTGCGGTGACCATCAAACTGGTATCTCACAACGCAGTGGGAATTGCCACCGGCATCATGACCTTTCTTATTTTAATCTTTGGCGAAATTTTTCCGAAATCGATTGCCACGCGAAACAATATCCTCATTGCCAGACTGGTCATCATCCCATTGTACTGGCTGTCCATTCTATTTGCTCCCATTATTTTCATGTTGAATTTTATTCCCAAACTGACGGGCAAGGTACGCAAAAAACCACATGTGACCGAAGAAGAATTGATGACATTTGTTGAAGTGGTCGAAGAAGAAGGGGGAATTGAAGAAGGAGAAAAAGAACTTATTCACAATATCTTTGAATTTGACGATACCAGCGCATCTGAAATTATGACACCGCGTGCCGATATGTTTGTTATCAATGCGGATGAAGAGCTGGATACCGAGGAAATCATTCGATCTGGTTTTACCCGGATACCCGTCATCGAGGAAGACATTGATCATGTCATTGGAATCTTGAATGTTAAAGATTTATTTATGCATCAAGTTACCTCCTCTTCCGATGCCGAAGCCCGCGAAGTCATGCGGGAACCCTATTTTGTACCGGAAAACAAAAAGTTAGACAATTTGTTGCAAGAGTTCAAGAGAAGAAAACAACACATGGCCGTCGTCGTGGATGAACATGGCGGCGTGTCCGGTCTGATAACGCTGGAAGATGCACTTGAAGAAATAGTCGGTGAAATTATAGATGAGACGGATAAATTTGAGGCCCATATCGTTAAACTGGCTGAAAACGAATGGATGGTACTCGGCAAATCAGAAATCGATGATGTCAATGAAAAACTGCAGATGAACATTCCTGATACCAAAGAGTACGATACTTTTTCCGGCTATGTTCTGGACCAGATAGGGAGAATTCCAGAGGAAAAAGAAGAGTTTAACCTTGGGAATTATATCATAACCGTTCAAGAGATGGACGGCACGAGAATAAATAAATATGTCGTTAAAATGAACGATAATCCTGCCCAGGAAACCGATATGTCATCATAAGAATTGGTTCAGAGTTCCTCAGGTGTAAAGGCAACCACGTCGTCAATTGCAGGTGCATCGCTAAACAGCATTGTTAGCCGATCGATTCCCAGTGCATTGCCGGCGGCTACCGGCATGTCTTCTAAGGCATTTAAAAATTTTAGCGGCATTGGATATATCTGGTGACCCAAAGATTTACGCAGGTGCCGCTCTTCTTCGAATCGGGATTTCTGTTCAGCCGGGTCGGATAGCTCACTGAACCCGTTGCACAACTCAATTCCGGCGATATAAAGCTCAAAGCGTTCTGCCAGCAAATCGTTGCCGGACTTTAATCTTGCCAGGGCCCCACGAGAGGCCGGATAGTCGTAAAGAAAAAGCGGTTTGGGTGCCCCTAGGTTGGGTTCAATTTCCAAAGCCATAACCTCGTCAAAGCAATTTTTCTCAAGTGAGGCCTCCATGCTCAGGGATGCATATTGCTGAAATGCCGCGGTTACCGACATGCGGATCCAGGGAGTGGCCAAACTAATTTCCCGTCCGCGATAGCAGATTGAATTGTTGGTGTCTAAGCGGTGGGCGATAAAGCAGATGAGGTCCTCACATTCATCCATGAGATTTTTGTAATTACGGCCGACCTGATACCATTCCAGCATGGTAAGTTCTGGGAGATGTTTGGCTCCTCTTTCATGATTTCGAAAACATTTGCAGATTTGAAAAATCCGCGAAAATCCTGCGGCCAGCAGTCGTTTCATACACAACTCGGGTGAGGTCTGTAAAAACCATCCCTCGGTATTGATGGCATCGATTTGGGCTTCCGGTGCTGGAGCCGGAATGCGGATGGGGGTCTCAATTTCGAGATATTGACGGTCAATGAAAAAATTGCGGATAGCCTGAATGATCCGAGCGCGCAATTGGAGGTTGGGCCTTAATGTTGACTGTCTATATTTATCCATTGGAATTTCGGTGCGTTAAACCCTGGCTTAAAAAAGGGGAATTATTCG
>JASFSK010000384.1:0-5275 GCA_050114455.1 Desulfobacterales bacterium
GGATCGAAACAAAGTCGGATTTTTGCAGCAGTTCCGCCAGGGCGACCAGCTTGACATCCAGCTCGGCAGCCCTCTCAGCGGACACATAGGGGTCATAAGCCAGGACGGTCATGTCGAACGGCCGGATCAACTGGGCCAGCCGATAGCCAATTCTGCCGAAACCGATGATTCCAAGGGTGGCGCCTTCCAGATCGCCGGGACTTTGCTCGAACCGGCTGCGCCAGTTTCCCTGCTTGAGTTGAATATCCCAATGAATCATTTTCTTGCTGAGCGCCAGCATATACGTCAAGGCGGCTTCAGCCACTGCCTGGGAATTGGCGCCGGGCGTGATTATTACTGGGATTTTGCGTGCGTTGGCGGCTTGAATATCAACCTTGTCATAGCCCACGCCGGATCGTCCGATCACTTTCAAATCGGCCGCCGCCTCTATGACCCGGGCGCTACCGATACCATCGCCCCTTAAAATAAGACCGACCGCGCCTTCAAGAATCTTCAAAAGCGCGTCTTCGGAACTGTCTTCAGCAACGACAAGATCACCAAAGGAATTTAGAATGTCGACCGCGACCTCACCGACAGGTCCACTGCATGCGATAGTTGGGGATGCCATATTCCTACCATCCTTTCATTGTTTATCCTCGATGGGTTCAAGGTTCAGGGTTGAAAAAGCCCCCAAAAGCTTTATTTCAAAATGTAACCGTTAAACTTTTAAATCTAGAACCGCTTAACTCCGTTTGTAATTACTGCAGGCAGCCGCGATTGAATTCAGACCACCCGCCACGCACCCGCCGTCTGAGCCGACCACCAGAAACGTAAATCCCTTTTCAATCCAACTTGATAGATAATCCAATTTGGGAAGCAATATGCCGGCCGCTTTTCCATATTTGCGGCAGGCTGCAACCACCTGGTCCAGGGCCTGCTCAAACTCGGCGTGTTCAAAGTTTTGAGCCCTATTCATGTTGACGCTCAAGTCCAGCGGTCCCACAAACAATACATCTACCCCGGAGACAGCTGCAATCTCTTCGGCTTGGTCGACCGACGCCTTGGTTTCGATTTGAACCACGGTGAGAAGATGGTCATTGGCCTGCTTGAAATAGTTGTCAAAGTTCTGCCCAAAACCGCAAGCCCGGTTGAAGCGGGCCACACCGCGGATTCCCTCAGGCGGATACCGCATGGCTGCAGCTGCTTGTTCAGCTTCCTTGGCAGAGGTAACATAGGGCACCATGATGCCGGCGGCTCCCAGATCCAACACACGTTTGAATCGAGGGGCGTCATTCCAGGCGATCCGTACGATGGCCGGGGCATTATGAATGCTGGCCGCCTGAATTTGAGGGATTAGCTCGCTGTAGTCACCGGCACCATGCTCACAATCGATCCAGGTCCAGTCGAAACCGGCGGCCCCAATCATTTCGACGGTCAGACTGGATCCGAGGTTTGCCCCCACGCCCAACATTACTTCGCCAGCCAATACACGCTTGCGAATAAACTGCATAGAATTCTCCTTTCTTTATGATTAGAAATAAAACAGTTTATAGCGGTTGTCATAAATTTGTTCCGTTTGGCCTTAGCTACTACTATTTAAAGATGCAATGCAAAACTGCCGATAGCGGATCGTTATTCTGCCAAACGCTCTAATCGAACCACTTTGAGTGTCAAGCCGGTCAGGGCGCATCTGAATGGATAGCTCTGCCAGAAAGCGTCAGTTTGAGCGGCTTTGAGCATATTTCGCCAACCGAAACAGCCGCGGCACTGCTGGTGTGAATGCAAGCAGGGCGGTCGCTCTCCCCTATGGATAATATCCGTACGAATGGTTGATTTGGGCATCATTTAAAATCCCTATGGGCATTTATGCGTGTCCGGACAGCGGTCAGTTTGATCGAAAATAAATTTTCAGCTTTGCAATTACTTTTAGCAAGCGAAAATTGATGGATTCGTAAAAAGACTTGAATCCTCATTTAGCGTCATTCCCGCGCAGGCGGGAATCCAGTATTTTCAGGTAGTTCTGGATGCCTGCCTTCGCAGAGCCTGCCCCTGCGGAGGCAGGGGCGTGACGCAATATCCGACTTCTTACGAGCTTGTCAATATTGAATATCGAAAGAAGGCATTCTATCGATTTTTATGAACTAAATAGACAGGGCAAAGCGATTCCAACCTTCGAAATTCGTTATTCGATATTCTGCGGTTCTGCGGTTTGCTGTTTAGCCCATCAACCAGCTGTCAAAATGACCGAAATAATCAGCAAGAAGCCGTGCCTCTTTTGCCGGCTAACCCTTCAAGGATCATATCCGGCGTCATACACAAATCGGTCAGCCGCACCCCCGTGGCGTGACAAATGGCATTGGAAATCGCCGAGGCCACATTGACCATGCAGCCTTCGCCGATGCCTTTGGCGCCGAAAGGCCCAGTCGGTTCGTTGGATTCCACGATGATCGGCACAATTTCGGGGGCGTCACAGGCCCTCAATAGACGATAATCCGCAAAACTGCTGTTTAAAATCCGGCCATCTTGTAGTTTCAAATTTTCGGTAAGGGCAAATCCCACGCCCATAACGCCCCCGCCGATGATTTGTCCTTTGACCAGATCCGGATTTATGGCCCGCCCAACGTCGAATGCACTTGTAAGCTTCAAGACGTTCACTTCGCCGGTCTCTGTGTCCACCTCCACTTCTGCGAAAATAGCACCGTAGTAACCGGGCATGGCGGGTGCGACGCCGACAGCCGAGCCGATCACCTGTTCGCAGACACTCATATCTTCTATCTGTACCGTGCGCATCAAATCGCCGATCGAAATGCGGTTATCCGGATTTTCAAATTCGAAAATTTCACTGTCTTTGATCTGCAGTCGATCTTCCTTCACACCGAGTTTTTGGTGTGCATAGCCAAGCAGCTTCTTGCGGGCTTCCGTCGCTGCTGCCTTAACGGCAAGCCCGCCACTGTATGCTTGTCGACTGCCGTGGGTGCCGCAATCCAGCGGGGTTGTCTCCGTATCGGTGTCGGACACCGAAATTTTTTCAAAATCGATCCCGAGGGTCTCCGATGCAATCTGAGCCAAAACAGTTCTGTTGCCCTGGCCTTCATCTGCGGCTGCAGTCACCAGATTGACACTCCCATCGGCGTTGATCATCACCGTGGCCGCAGCCGGATCGGGCAAGGCTTTACCCGCACCCGTACCGTGCAGCATAACCGAAAGCCCGATCCCCCGTTTCTTAATACCGTTAACGGATTCTTGATGTCTCTTGCGGTGCCAATCGGAGGAAACCGCGCCTTTTTCAAGACATTCGGCCAAACCATTGCTGCAGATTTCCTCATCCAACACCGGGTCGATCTCACCCAGGCCCCGGTAATTTTGGAGTCTGAGCTGCAAAGGGTCCATTCCAAGCTTTACGGCAATCATATCCATCTGAGATTCCTGGGCAAAATTCATTTGGGGGTTGCCGTAACCCCTCAAGGCACCGCAGGGCGATTTGTTGGTAAAAACGGCGGTTGCCGCAAAGCGGTAATTGGGAATCTTGTATAAGCCGACGCCGGTCGACAGGCAATCCGCGATCACCCCGATGTAGTGAGTGCCATAGCCGCCGACATCCGATACGATCTCGACATCATTGGCCGTAATGATGCCGGCATTGGTGGCGCCGGTTTTCATTTTAATGGTCATGGGGTGCCGGGTTTCGGTTGCCATAAAATCTTCTTCGCGGCTAAAGCACATGCGCACGGGTCGTCCCGTAAGGCGTGAAAGCCAGCTGCACATCACCTCCAGCCCGTGGATCAGTCCGCACCGGCCCCCAAAGGATCCGCCGGTATGCGGTTTGATCACACGCACCCGATTCAGGGGCAGATCCAAAGCCCCGGCCAGGTAATGCCGGCTCCAGTGCGGTAGTTGGGTTGAAGAATATACGGTCAGTTTCCCATTGGACTGGTAGTGGGCGACACAGGTTCCAAATGGTTCGAGGGCGGCATGTTTTTGTTTGGAGGTGCGGTAGGTATTCTCAATGAGAATGTCGGCTTTTTGAAATCCGTCGTCGAGGTCTCCATAGGATTTATCGACTTTAAAGGCGATATTACCCCGACGGTGTATTTTGACCCGGGTTTCGTCGATGGCCTTAAGGGGATCTTGCAGGGCCAGCAGGGGTTCATAATCCACCTTTATCAGAGAAAGGGCCTTGTCAAGCGTCTGGGGATCATCAGCGGCCACGGCCAAGACAGGGTCTCCGATAAACCGGACCACATTATCCCGTAGGAACATCTGTTTTTTCTTTTTCTCGGTTCGCAGAAAAAACCAGTACTCAATTACCTTGGGAACTTCCAAAATCGTGGCCACCGCCCTGACGCCGGGCAGCTTTTCTGCAGCACAAGTGTCGATATTGATTACTTTGGCATGGGCATGCGGACTGCGTAAAAGCTTGGCGTGCAGCATATTCTCAAGCCGAATGTCACCTGCATATTTGGCCGACCCGGTCACCTTATCAACACCGTCGATCCGTTGCAGGGACTTGCCCACGGCAATTTGAGTTTCAGGCATCGACCGCCTCCTTCATGTCCTTGGCCGCCTTGAGAACGGCTTTTACTGGCTTGTCATAGCCGGTGCACCGGCACAGATTATTCGCCAGGTGGTTCCGTACCATGTCCTCATCCGGATCGGGTTCGCAGTCGACCAGCGACTTGGCCGCCATGATCATCCCGGGTGTGCAAAAGCCGCATTGCACCGCCGATTCGCTGACAAATGCTTTTTGAAGCGGATGAAGTTCCGGCCCGTTTTGAAGTCCTTCGATCGTCTGTATCTTGCAGCCATCGGCCTGGGCGGCAAGCATCAGGCAGGACAATACCGCCTTTCCGTCAACATTGACCGTGCACGCGCCGCATTCTCCCTCTCCGCAGCCTTCCTTGGTTCCCGTCAGATCCAGCCGATCTCTGAGAATATCGATCAGCCGTTCATCCGGCTTGACGGAGAGTTCCAACCATTCGCCATTGAGATGAATTTTAATGTCGACCATTTTCATTGACCGGACCTCCGCAAACTGATTTCAAGAGACCGCCGCACCAGAACCGCCACCATTTTCCTACGGTAGGCGGAAGTCGCGCGGATATCATCGATCGGTCTGGCCTCCTCGGCCGCCATGGCAGCTGCCTGTAGAATGACGTCCTCGTTGAGTACTGCCCCGGTCAGTATTGCTTCTGCCTTCTTGGCACGAAAAGGGATGGGTCCAACCGATCCCAGAGCGATGCGGACAGACTTGCAATGGCCATTTTCGCAGCTTACCGAGGTTGCGACATTCACAACT
>JASFSK010000385.1:0-5273 GCA_050114455.1 Desulfobacterales bacterium
ATTTTTGCCCAAGGTCAAGGAAATCGAGCGCTTGTGCGGAGGCGTAGTTTACTACGCCGCACAAGCAAGCGCGCAGATTGACGCCGAGATTGGGCAAAAAGACCATTTGTGGATGGAAACTATCTAATAAATATCATATCCATTCCTTGCTCCGGCCGAAACCGGGGCTTTAACAGCCGAAAGGAGGATGAATGCGAAGGTACGAAACATTTGCCATAATTGATCCCGATTTGTCTGAGGATCAACGTTCACCGTTAATCGGAAGGGTCGAAGAACTGATCAGCCAAATGGATGGGTTCCTGGTCGACACAGATGATTGGGGCGAGAGAAAACTTGCTTATGACATCAAAAAAAAGGGACGCGGCTACTATGTTCGCTTTGATTACTGCGGGCTGGCAGCGCTTGTCAATGAAATTGAGCGATTTTTTCGCATAGACGATCGCGCCCTTAAGTACATGACCGTGTTGTTGAACGCGGATGCCGATCTGGAAAAAATAAAAGAAGAAAAGGCGGCCAAGGAATTGGCCGCAGCCGATGACTCAAGCGATCTTGACGATGCCCCGGAGGAAGTCCAGCAGGAAGAAAAACCACCCCCGGTAGAAACAAGCCAACCTGATGAAAATGTGCCGGCCTCCGAAACCGAAGCGCCTGCGGTAGAAAAAACCCCATCATCAACCACAGAGGAGGCATAAAAAATGGTCGCTCCTTCAAGACACGGTCGAAAAAACACGGGCCAGAGAAGAAAAAGAAGAGTCTATCATCGACGTAAAGTTTGCCGTTTCTGCGCGGACACCAGCCTTGAAATAAATTACAAGGATCCTAAGTCTTTAAGATATTTTATCACGGAACGCGGCAAAATCATTCCCCGCAGGTTGTCTGGGTGTTGTGCCAAACATCAGCGCACGCTTACCCACGAGATCAAACGGGCGCGGACAATTGCCTTTCTGCCCTATGTGGGTTCCGTAGATCTGCGTTAAGGTATTCGTCCGACCGGCAGCGAACAGAAATTCCTTCAACCTCTCATCTCCACATTTAAGGTAAATGGTAAAGGATATCGTCAATGGTGTTTTGATTACAAGCCTGATTTTTTTCATTTCGGTTTTTATACCGATTGTCGGGTTTGTTGGCGCACTGTTTATTCCCTTGCCCGTTCTCTTTTACCGCTTGAAACTGGGTAGAAATGCGGGGGCCATTGTCCCCATCATCTCAGGCCTGATGATGGTTGTGGTTCTCGGGGATGTGTCTCTTGATATACTGTTCTTTGCCGGGCTATTCTTAATCGGATTTATTCTGGGCGAGGTCTTCGAACTAAATCTTTCAATTGAAAAAACGATGATATACGCCTGCGGCAGTGTGTTGCTATCAGGATTGGTCGGCTTGCTAATTTTCAGCATGTTGTCCGGTAAAGGGATATACACCATCGTATCCACCTATGTATCCAAAAACCTGGAACTTACAATGGTGTTATATCAGAACATGGGGATGTCGGATGAAAATATCCAGCTGATCTCCAATTCGCTGGATAAAATTCAAGATGCCCTGGTAAAAATTATTCCGGCCCTGGTGTCTGTTTCAACCTTGTTTGTGGCCTGGACCAGTATTCTGCTTGCCAGGCCGGTGTTGACAAGACGTTCTCTCTTCTATCCAGATTTCGGACGGTTGAACCAGTGGCAGGCTCCGGAATATCTGGTGTGGGGCGTTATCGGCTGCGGTCTGGCGTTGTTTGTTCCCAGTGCCTCGATCAAGATCATCGGAATAAACGGGCTGCTAATTCTGCTGTCTGTGTATTTTTTCCAAGGCATCGCAATTGTATCGTATTATTTCGACCGAAGAAAGCTGCCCCGGTTGATTCGAATTTTTCTATACACGCTGATAGCGGTCCAACAACTGGTATTGCTGGTAGTGATCGGATTGGGCTTTTTCGACCTATGGTTTAACTTTCGAAAAATAGGCAAACATACCGATTAGATATCATGAGGGTTGAATAAAAGAATTTTTGATTTCTAATTTATCCGATCTGTCGGTTTTGGTGATCACTTGAATGATTTATCATTCGCAACTACCTTGTTTTCCTCCGTCATATTTCGTGGTGGTTGTTCTGCTGGCACATGTTAACAGTTTGAAAATAATAATCCAAAAATTCTTTAATTCTCAATTCATGAAATTTGACTTTTTACGAAACCCTTAATATTGAATTTTCAACCAATCCGGAGGTTTTGACGATGAAGGTAATTTTAAAAGAAACGATTAGCTCGTTGGGGATCATCGGCAGCGAGGTGAAGGTGGCTGATGGTTACGCACGAAACTATTTGCTGCCCCAGGAAAAGGCCGTTCTGGCAACGCCGCAAAACCGACGCAAAATGGAAAATGAGCGGGCCAAATTTGAAATTCAGATTGCTAAAGAACGTAAATTGGCTGAAGAAATGGCCCAAAAACTTGAAGGCGTCGTATGCCAGATATCCGCCAAGGTCAGTGAAGAGGACCGTCTTTATGGGTCCGTCACCGTAAGGGATATTATCGACGCTTTGGCGGCTCAGGATATTGTGGTAGAAAAGAGGATGATCCTTCTCAAGGAACCGCTCAAAACAGTTGGCACCTTTCAAGTCCCCATCCGGGTCTACAATGAAGTCGAACCGGAAATTAGCGTCGAAATAGTACCTGAATAGCACGGCATCAGCAGGATTGAATTGTCATCTTTGTGGTTTAGGCCCTCAGTCCGTTTTTCTGATAACCTGTTTTAAGAAACCGATAGTATTTCTCATGCCCGACCGTCAAGCGACACAAACGAAAGTTGTTGCTCCGTATTCGCTTCCACCACAAAATATTGAAGCGGAAGAATCCATCATCAGCGCCATCTTGATTGACAATACCACCCTACTGGATGTTATTGAAATCCTTGCCCCGCAAGATTTCTACCGCACCGCCCACCAAAAAATTTACGCTGCCGCCATTGAATTGTTCGACAAGGCCGAGCCGGTGGATCTTGTCACACTGGCCAACCGGTTAAAAGAAAAGGGGCAGCTGGAGGAAATCGGCGGCGCCAGTTACCTGGCCAGGCTGGTAGACACGGTCCCCTTGGCCGTCAATGCAAGTCATTATGCCAAAATTGTGCGCGACAAGTCTTCGTTGCGGCGGCTGATTGAAAAAGCCAATGCCATCCTGAAAAGATGCCTTGAAGACCGGGGAAACACAGACGATGTCATCGATTTTGCGGAATCCGCCATTTTCGAAATCTCAGAGAACAAGGCCCGGCAAGCGTTTTATCCGCTGAGCAAAATTATTCTCGGAAATATTGAGACCCTGGAGGAAAAACAGGGCAATCGGAGTTTGGTGACGGGAATTCCAACCGGGTTCAGTCATTTGGACACCCTGACCTCGGGCCTACAGGACTCCGACCTTATTATTTTGGCGGCCCGGCCGAGTATGGGGAAAACTGCATTGGCGTTGAACATCGCCCGAAATGCAGCTATCGAAGCCAATGTCCCGGTGGCCATATTTTCCCTGGAAATGTCCAAAGAGCAGCTGTCGATGCGAATGCTTTGTTCAGAAGCTCGAATCGATTCTTCGCGATTAAGGGGCGGATTCTTCAGCATGGAGGATTGGCATCGATTAACCGACGCCGCCGACATCCTGTCCGCATCCCCCATTTATATCGACGATTCGCCGAGCATGTCGGCCATGGAGATACGCGCCAAGGCCAGAAGGCTTAAAATGGACAAAAATCTCGGCCTGATTATCATCGATTATTTGCAGTTGATGCAGGGCCGCGCCAGTGCCGAACGCAGGGATTTAGAGATTTCAGAGATCTCCAGAGCATTGAAAGCACTCGCCAAGGAGCTGGAGTTGCCGGTCATGGCGCTATCGCAGCTCAACCGGATGCTTGAACAGCGAACCGATAAAAGACCCAGGCTCAGTGATCTGAGGGAGTCCGGTGCCCTGGAGCAGGATGCGGATGTCGTCGCATTTATATATAGGGATGAAGTTTACAACAAAGAGGAAGATAATCCCAACAAAGGAATCGCCGAGATTTTACTGTCGAAACAGCGCAATGGCCCAACGGGAGACGTGTTTTTAACTTTTCTAAACTCCTATACTCGATTTGAGAACCTGGTTTCCGAAGATGTGGCGGCCGGTGGCTAATATAAAGTGCCCTACCCTACCAATGAAAACTGAGTTTTATAAGATTAAATCAAACCAACTGGGGCACTGTCCCTGATTCTCCTCGTTGAAAAAAATATACGGAAATATCACCGGCCTGAAGGCAAATCAGATAAAGCGGCTTGATAATTTTTACCGTCGTCGAATTCCGCCTGAATTTTTGCTTACCCCTGAACTGGCCCGTGACATTGGCCGGCTCTCCCGTGAGATTCGCCGTCAGGTCGGCATTCTCGTAAACCGCCGGGGAAGAATCTGCTTTGTCATTGTCGGTGACAACAAAAAAATCGTAATCCCCCACACCGCTGAGTATCGCGCTGCCCCCGGACGGTTAAAAGGTCTGAGATGCATTCACACCCATTTAACCCCGGAATCCCTGTCCGAGGATGATCTGACAGACCTGGCGTTGTTGAGACTGGATCTGATGGCGGTCATCACCATCAATTCAGAGGGGTTGCCCCACAAAATTCATGTCGCCCACATCATGCCTAAAAAATCGGATACCAGTCCCTATCAGCAGCTGCCGCAATTAAATCCGGGCAACCTCGACATCGATTGCCTGTCGCTCATTCTGGCACTTGAAGACGAGCTGGCCCGGGTCGGCACGGTCCATGATGCGGGATCCCAGCAGGAACGGGTTTTGCTGGTCAGCGCTTCGTCAGAATCAAGACGTCAGGCCAAAGCGTCACTGGCAGAGCTCCGGGATCTTGCCCAATCGAGCGGATTGGAAGTCGTCGGCAGCGTTACCCAACAACGAAAGAAATCATCCGCCCGCTTGTTAATAGGGCCCGGCAAGTTACAGGATTTGGCCATTTTGGCCCTCCAGGAAGCCGCTACCGTCATCGTCTTTGACCAGGAATTGAATCCTTCCCAGATCAGGTCCATAACCGATCAAATTGATTTAAAGGTCATTGACCGCACTCAATTGATTCTGGATATTTTTGCCCAGCGGGCCCAGAGTCGCGAGGGAAAACTGCAGGTTGAATTGGCCCAGCTGAAGTATTTGCTTCCCCGCCTGGTGGTGAAAAACACCGCGATGTCACGTTTGACCGGTGGTATCGGCGGACGCGGCCCCGGTGAAACGAAATTGGAAATCAATCGACGACGAGCGCGGGACA
>JASFSK010000386.1:0-5266 GCA_050114455.1 Desulfobacterales bacterium
GCGGCAGCCGGATCGACCCGTTTCAAGCGTTCGAATAAAAAACCGCTGCTGTTTTCTTCGGCTTCTCGCTTTAGCCGTTTCCTGACTTCGGAATCGATCGCTTTGGCTTGAAAAAGACCATGCAGGATTGCCTTGATATACAGACCTGTGCCCCCCACAATAAAGGGCACCAAGCCTCGGCTGGTGATTTCCGTTACCTGATCTCTGGCCTGTTTCGAAAACAAAACGGCATCGTAATCCTCATCGGGATCCACAATGTCGATCATGTGATGGGCTATTTTGTCGAGTTCTTCGGCGGTAGGCTTGGCCGTTCCAATATTCATATACCGATATATCTGCATGGAATCCGCACTGACAATCTCTCCGTTAAACCGTTGGGCAAGCTCAATACCGACCGTGGTTTTACCGATCCCTGTGGGGCCACAGACGACGATGACTTTGGGTTTTTCAGGAGCCGAATTCATAACCATATCGATATTGTTTTGAACTACAAAATATAAATTTTAGGTTCATCGTTATAAGCTTCCGTATCAACAGTGCTGATTTTATAGTCGATTGTCTGGCCACTTTTGGCGCAAACCTGTTCGTTGTGCGGCGGCCAATGTACTGAATCAGTTAAAATCTATATACAATATTTGAGCGAATTGCAATCTAACCAGTTAATTTTCTTGGCATAATCTAATGATAGGATTAATAATAGGCAACGCCTCGGTAAAAACCGGTAATTTGACAATCATTCTAAGAAACAAAATACTATTTGAACTAAACAAAAGCGGATGTTATGCCAGGCATAATCTGAATTTCCAAAGCATGTGCCCTGCAGTATCAAAAGGAGTTAAACCATGAATATCGCAGTCGTAGGCGGAGGAATCCGCTGTAAAAAATTAATCGAAGTGATTCAACACCACCAATTTAAGGAAATCGATCCCAGGGTTGTCGCTGTTTCAGACTTGGATGAAAAGGCCCCCGGATATTTAAAAGCAAAGAATAACGGTCTATACGTCACCCATGATTATAATGATTTTTTTAAAAGAGACGACATCGATCTTATTATCGAACTCACCGGCAACATGGATATCTACAATGATATCATAAATAAAAAGAAGAAGACCGTCCGGGCCATTGCCAACCGAACGGCCCAGCTTTTCTGGGAGATCTCCTGGATTTCCAACCTCCAAAGAAAAACGGATCAGGAACTCAAGGAAACCCGCGCCAGATATAAAATGGTCATCAATGAACTCATCCAGGAAGATGTGCTCGTCATTGCCCGTGACCATAAGATTATAGACATCAATGAAAACCTTCTCAACAAATTGGGCCTTCAACGCAAAGATGTCATTGGGAGGTATTGTTATGAAATTACCCATCACCAGAACTCACCCTGTTCCGGTGAACACCATCCCTGTCCCTTGGTCCAGTCCATTCAGACGGAGAAACCGTCACAAACCACTCACACCCACCTGGACCGGGATAATAAGGAAATTTATTACTCCATTTCTACCTATCCGCTGATCGAAAAAGGTAATGTTATCGGTGCCATTGAAATATCCAGAGATATCACCAATGATATCAATTTACAAAAGACTATGATGCAGCAGGAGAAGCTGGCTTCCGTCGGACGGCTATCCGCAGGTGTCGCTCATGAAATTAACAATCCCCTCACAACGATTCTGACTACGGCCATGTTGATTCTTGAAGATCTCGATCCTCAGGATTCAAATTACGCGGAACTTGAAACCATCACCAAAGAAACTCTTCGCTGCCGCAAGATTGTTACCAGCCTGCTCGATTTTGCGCGTCAATCAACTCCCTCAAGAAAACCATGTGATATCAATGAAATCGTCAATGACAGTGTGATTTTAACCAACAAACAGTCAGCATTTAAAGATTTGGCTTTAAATTATCAGCCGGGAAAAAATATACCGCTCGTTAACTTAGACAAAGGTCAAATCCAGCAATCCGTCATCAATTTGATTATCAACGCCATCGAAGCCACTGATCCGGGTGGTAGCATAACCGTAACGACGGCTTATAAATCTTCGCAGGATTTAATCGAAATCTCCGTGGTAGACACAGGAGAGGGAATTGGTGCCGATGACCTGGTTCGAATTTTTGATCCGTTTTTTACGACCAAAGACAATGGTAATGGACTCGGGTTGGCTATCACTCACGGTATTATCGAGCAGCACAACGGTACCATCGACGTTCAAAGCCAATTAGATCGAGGCACATCGTTCACCATTAAAATTCCGAATGCACCTGGAGCAGACCATGCCGCATGACAGACCCCGTATCCTGGTCGTCGATGATGAAATCAATATCTGCCGGAATTGTATCAAGGTATTGGCCAGCCTGGATTGCCTTGTGGAGTATGCCCTCAATGGCTACGATGCCTTGGCGATGATGGATGCCGAACCCTACGATATTATTATCACCGATTTAAAGATGAGCAGTCTGGGTGGAATGGAGGTGTTGCGCCGGGTCAAAGAGTTTTATCCCGACACACCGGTGATCGTGATGACCGGCTATGCCAGTGTCTCATCGGCTGTGGAAGTCATGAAAATAGGCGCCCTTGATTACCTGCCAAAACCATTCACACCAGATGAATTGCGGGCCATTGTTCGTCAGGCGGTGGCAGAACGAGACATCAGGACACAAAATCGAAAACTACAACAGCAATCGCAAAAAAGGCCGCCTTTGGCACACAAGCTTATCGGCAAAAGCCCAAAAATCAGACAGGTGGTCTCAATGGTGCAAAAAGTTGCCCCCACTGATTCTACGGTCTTGGTGCATGGTGAAAGTGGAACCGGCAAAGAGCTTGTGGCCAGGGCCGTACATGCCAACAGCCGCAGGAGCAAATCGGTGTTTTTTGCGGTTGACTGCGGGACGCTATCGCATAATTTACTGGCCAGCGAATTGTTCGGCTATATGAAAGGAGCATTCACCGGTGCGGAAGAAAACAAGGAGGGCATTTTTAAACTGGCCGACAAAGGGACCATTTTTCTCGATGAAATCAGCAATATCAGTTTGGAGGTCCAAGGCAAGTTACTGCGATTTTTGGAAACCAGAGAATTCCTGCCCCTGGGTGCCCGAAAACCGCTGAAGGTAGACGTTCGTCTAATTTTCGCTACCAATAAAAACCTTAAGGAAATGGTAAAAGATGGCTCCTTCCGGGAGGATTTTTATTATCGCATCGATGTCTATCCAATTCTATTGCCACCCCTGAAAGACCGCAAAATAGACATTTTGCCGATTGCCTATCATTTTTTGAACCAGTTCAGTGAAAATATGGGCAAACATATCAATGGATTTGACAGTGAGGCCGTAACCCGTTTGACCGAATATGATTGGCCCGGAAATGTCCGGCAGTTAAGAAATATAATTGAGCGGGCCACAATTCTGTGCGAAGGTAATCAAATTTCAGTCAATGATCTGCCGATGCCGGGAGACATGAGTGATATCCAACAACTGCTGGACAATGTTCCCTCGACCAATGAGGAATTGAAACAAATCCGAAAGGAAATCCGCCAAAAGGCCGTGCGCAAGGTCGAAAAGAATTTTATTCTAAAAGCACTGGAAAATAATCAGTGGAATGTCACCCAGGCCGCTCAAAACGTTGGTTTGCAACGCAGTAATTTTCATAATTTAATGAAAAAATACGGCATCACCCTTCAGCGGCGGCGCTGATCGTAGCAATTATATATTCACTGTATGTTTTTTTTATACATGCTATCCCACCGTTTACTTAGCAATGGCTCGCATCTACACCACATCCCAACCCACCTGAAATAAAAAATTAAAATAACGTGATATCATATTGATATCCTGCCGGCTGCTGTGCCAGCGACTCTATTTCAGCAGCGTCGCATACCGATCCATTCCATTTCTACGATATGAATGAGTGTATATTTAATTTATACATATTTTGGCAGATCAATTTCTAATTAAAATTTTTTATTATTAATTTCAATATGTTAAGTAAAATTGAGGTCCTGGCATGAAAACTGCTATAGTTAAACGAAAAGAAAATGTTCTAACAACCGGCTGTATACCGCTAAGGAGGAAAAAATGAAAGAACGCGCCAAAATCATAGTGGTCGATGATGAAAAACAGATCTGTCATAACGTCGCCAAGATCCTTTCTAAAAACGACTATGAGATCACCCATGTGCTGAGCGCCCAGGAGGCCCTTGATAAAATGGCCGCGGACAGTTACTCGCTTCTGATATCCGATATCGTGATGCCGGGCAAAAACGGCCTTGAGCTGCTCAAGATGGTAAAAAAACAATGGCCCTTGACCAAAGCGATCATGATGACCGCCTATGCTTCAACCGATACCGCCATGAAAGCCATCCAACTGGGAGCGCTGGATTACATCCCCAAGCCTTTTACGCCGGATGAGCTCAGAACCACGGTGAAACAGGCGTTATCCGGCGAAATGGTCGAAGCGCCATCAACAGATGCACAAAAAGAAACCATCGATGTCGTCGATATTGATATGCCTTTTGAAACCGAGGAGGTTGCCAAAGCGGTCGGTGACGATTACGCAGCGATGTTGGGGCGCTCGGACATGCCCGTTGTGGAAGTGAAAATATCCGAGCCGCTGGAAAATTTTTGTGAAGTCGGCGATATGGTCTGTGATATCTTCAAAAAACTGGGGGCCACCTGCAAAGCCGGTGTCAAGACTGCCAAATGCCCCCAGAAAAAGGCCAAAAAAGGCAAAATGGCCAGAAAGGACCAAGGATTTGATGCCACCAAACTGATCGGCATCGACCAGCCCTTCAATTATGAGGAGGTGGTGTCGATCACTGGACCGGAATACGTCCATAATCTGCATCAGGAAGGGGTTACCTTTCTTCCTTATGAAGAGCTCAAACAAAATTTAGCCCAAATAACCGATACAGACAAAGTTGCCATCGATGTTGACATGCCGTTCGACAGGGATGAAGTCGCCAAAATTACCGGCAATGAATATACCCGACGGCTCACACGATCGGATACATCGGTGGTAGAAGTCACCGTCCCTGAGTCAATCGAAAACTACTGCGAAGTGGGCAGCATGGTTTGCGACATTTTTGAAAAACTGGGGGCCACCTGCAAAGCCGGAACGAAAACAGCGGAATGCCCCCGCAAAAAGGCCAAAAAAGGCAAGGCCAAGAAAGCCAAGGGCTTCGATGCCAAAAAGCTTATCGGCATCGACCAGCCTTTCAACTATGAGGAGGTGACCGCCGTCACCGGTTCAGAATATGTGCTTAACCTGCATCATG
>JASFSK010000387.1:0-5263 GCA_050114455.1 Desulfobacterales bacterium
GGCAGATGCCCCGGTCTGGAAACCTTAAGTAACTTTGGAGGAAAATGCGGTGACCTTAAATATATAGCATTGCAGCCGGTGTTGGCAATCGTGGCGGGGATTTTGATCCTGATCAAACCCAGCCTGCTTAATTATATCGTGGCCGTATTTCTGATTCTATTCGGCATCGTGGGTCTGATCGGTTGATTTCTGACGATAGGAGGTAAACCAAAATGCTTTATTGGGCAGCCGTATTTTTTGTGATTTCATTGATCGCAGCTCTGTTTGGCTTTACCGGCATTGCCATTGCCTTTGCCGGTATCGCCAAAATCCTGTTTTTTGTTTTCGTCGTGTTGTTTGTTCTCACCTTGATATTCGGCTGGCGCCGACGACCGCCGTCACGGGTTTGAGCAAGAGCCATCATGCTAACACAATTAACCAGTCTGGACTGGTCCCAAATAATCAACCATCTGTGGCACCTGGCCATCGCCTATGCGCTGGCGATCCCCATCGGCCTGGATCGGGAGCAGAGTCAGCGGCAGTTTGGCCTGCGAACATTTCCGCTGGTGGCGGTGGTTGCCTGCGGTTTTATGATGGTGGGCATGTCCGTGATCGAATCCACCGACGGCGAGGCCAGAATTCTTCAAGGAATCATTACCGGCATCGGCTTCATCGGCGGTGGGGCCATATTCAAGGACAAAGACCGGGTTGCCGGTACGGCCTCGGCCGCCAGTATCTGGAACACTGGCGCTATCGGCATCGCCGTGGCCTTCAATCGCTTCGAAATCGCCATTGTTTTGAGCCTACTCAACTTTATCACCCTCTGGGCCATCGGCCGATTTAAACGCAATGTGACCGACAACAGCAGAGATGAATGATTAATTGAATGGAAACCGAGGTCGGTATTCTGCTGCCGTACAGCCGGCAGCAAGAATCCGAAGCCGACCAGCTGGGCTTGATTTTTATGGCCATGGCCGGCTACGATCCGCGTGAAGCCCTTGGTTTCTGACAGCGGATGGCCGCCCAGAGCAAGGGCGGATCACCTCCCGAGTTTTTGAGCACCCATCCCGCCCACGAGACGCGGATGAATCGGATCGAGGAGTACCTGCCGGAAGCCATGAAATATTATCGGCAATAATCAAACAGGAAGGAGAGATATTGAAATGCCTTCGATAAAGCCGAAAATGAATTTCGCCCGGAAAAATAAAGTAAAAATGGAAAAGTCATGATGAGAAGCGAAAGCAGAAAGTTTTGTGTGATTTTTGACCAACGCGCGCAGAACGATGATGGCTTGCAGCAAGGTGTGCAAAAACTTCAGGTTTTAGGACATTCCGTATTCACCAAAAAAATCGATGAACCGCGAGAAGCGGCCCGATATGCCGGTGCAGCTGCCGAACAGGGCGTCGATACCGTGGTGGCGGTAGGAGGAGACGGGATGCTCAACCTGGTGGTAAACGGCATTTTGCGGGAGAAAAGCGATGTCCCCTGCTCGGTCGGGCTGATCCCATTCGGCACCGGCAACGATTTTGCCGGTGCAAGCGGTATTCCATCCGACAGTATTCTTGACGCCCTGGATATTGTGATCCGTGTGATTCCCGTGCCGATCGATGTCGGTCAGGTCAACGAGACCTTCTTTGTCAATGTCATCCTCGGCGGATTTCCGGCAGAGGCGGCCACGGAAACTTCCAGAAAAGCGAAAGCGTTTCTGGGCAAGTTTGCCTATTTTGTTACCGGACTGGCCAATATAGGCAGTCTAGACGCAAAAGACATGCATTTCACCGCCCCCGGCTTTGAATGGGAGGGGCCTGTCTATGCCTTCGGTCTGGGAAACAGCCGGCAGGCGGGCGGCGGTTTCACGGTTTCTCCAAAGGCGGTGATCGATGACGGTATGCTCGATCTGGTGATCATCCCGCAATCGGAAGCGGGGCTTGTCACACTCGTCTCCGATTACGCGCGAATGAATCGTTTTGACGATACGGACCGCATCATTTACCGGCAGGTTCCCTGGTTGATTTTGGCGAGTCGTGAAACTCTTTACCTCAACCTGGACGGGGAGTCCATTAAAGGAAAAAATTTCCGCTTCCAAGTCCATTCCCGAATGTTGCCATTCTGCCTGCCGACGAATTCACCAGTTTTAATCCCGCCTTCCGCCGAGGGATGAGCTTCAATGAGAAAAAGGAGGTTATGGAGGTTATTTGGGTGAATAGTCTTTTGCGGTATTAGAATTCAGCTTTAGCCTTTGATATAGCCTCTCTTAACTCACTCCAAGCCTTTTCGGCACCTGATTTCAAATGATCATTCTTCGGTAAGCAGGTTGGATTCATGCGTGGCGGCTATATCTTCCCTGATTTGTTCCTCCAGTTGGGTATCCGGTGACAGATCCACGGTTTCATTCTCCCGTTCCGCAGCGCTTTCAGCAGGCGGCCCGGGTGCCGCCACTGTATCGGACGGTGCCACCCCGCCCCGCTGCAACCGGATGGTCTGAATCGGTTCCGGCATGTCAATCCCGGCTTCATCCAGCGCCAATTTTACGCGGCGGATCGCTTCACCTCTTACCTTGGCGAAGTCGGCCGTCCGCTGGTCTACCCAGCCGAAAAAACGAACCAGGACGTTATAGTCGCCGAGTTCCTCATAAATGACGCCCTCGAACCGCGAGACGAGCTGCGCGACCTTTTCAGAAGCGTCCGTGCGGGAGGTCGTACCCGAAAGCCGCACGACCCCGTAATTCACATCGATTTTGACATTTTAAAAATTAGAATCCATTCCTCAAATTTTACGTTACTGTATTTAGAAACCGATCTACTGAGTATGGGATTCCGTTTTCAAATCGATCCGGACAGGTTCGCCTTCGAGGGCTTTTGCGACTGCTTCGTAGCGTTTTTCAAGATCTTTGCGGTCGCTATCCGCCGGCAGTGTTTCTTTGCACCCTTGGGCCACCTTGGCGGCATGACGCAAGTGCGCGGCACGGTTTTCTTTCCTGAATGTCTGGGTCGCGACAGTGGCGATGGTTTCCAGCAGAAGTGTTATGAATAAAATATATCAGTACCCCCAGGCTTGAGAGCGACATCACGATAGCGATCGTTACGGAAAGGTTTGGAGCGAACCTTGCTTCCGCGGCGGTATTGATGGTGCGAATCACGAGAACACCTAAATAAAGGTCGCCACAAAAGTGCCCAGAACCATCTGATTGGTTTTAACGTTTATAAAATTTCGAATGAGACGCGGACCGAACTGGATGGAAGCCAGAGAAAGCACCACAATGGTGATCGAGAAAACAACGCCGGCAACGGTGATCATGGAGCCGGCAATCACCGAAAGAATGGTTCGCGCACCATCAGGGCCGCCGCTATAGATCCACCAGTGTCGAGCGTCTATCCGGTAGAGGAATACCTTATCGATTGCGGTGGCAGTGAAAGAAAGTAAAATCGCCGTGCCCGCCATAAGTGCGGACAGAAACCAAAAACTTGCCTGAAGGCGATATAGAATATTACGAATTTTGGTTTTCATCACCCTCCCTCGGCTCGACTCGTTTTTGCACCAGGTGCCCGGCAGTGCGGGCTCAATAGGTGGCTACGGTATTTAACAAAATGGGTTTAACTATGATCAGAATAACTGTTTTATCTTCTAATTGATATCTTCTTTTAAGAAGCAGGATGCTTTCGCTTCATCAGATCATCCACGACAGCGGCCAGCCGGACTAGCTTTTCACCTCCTTGTGGAAGGTGTGACAAAGTGACGATAATATATTTGTAATTTTGGTGGACAACGACGCCGCTATCTGCATGCCAGTTTTTCCAGGTACCGGATTTGCGATAAATTTTTACGTCCGGTCCATCTTCCAGACTTTCAATAAATTTGTGTTTCAAAGCAGGGTTTGACAGTATTTTCTTCATCTCTTTTGTCAATTCCAGCGACACCAGACGGTTGGTAAATAACAGATAATAAAATCGGGCCACCTGCATCGCCGTCGCACCATGAGAGATCTGGTGCAGAGGATCTCTTTTCCACACCGGAGAATCACTGTAATCCCTGCCGACCCACAAGCCACCGTTAAATTCGGGGTCATACAGCCGAAAAGGCTCGGACTGCAGAATTTCCGCCAAATTTTCCATACCCACGCGGTTTAATATAAGGCTGGCGTCCTCATTCGAAGAATACCGGATCATACGGGTACATGTTGCGCGCGTTTGATCGTCAAGTACCATTTGGCCACGCTCGATCTGAACAAAGGCGCCCAAAAGGATCGCAATTTTGGGCAGGCTTGCGGCATACATCATTACATTTTGGTTGATGGCGGCAACTTTTGGCCGGTAGAGATTGGTAATGTCCACCAAAACGATACTGCTTCGATTTTCTTTAATTGAACTTAAAAACTCCGGCTCAAACTCTTTCCTAAGAGAGGTTTCCAAGGCAGATTGCAGGGTCGGATCGAGGCTATCATGCAAAAGGGGATAAGGCCGTTCCTTCATGCCTGCATGGGTGATAACTGCACTTGCTACAATCAAAATAATACATCGAAACGTTGTCATTATTGCACTTTTAAGTTGAATTAATGCAGTTTGAAGTTTGAAATCATCCGGTTATCGGATACCACCTATCAACGGGGTTGTCGACAGAGACCAAAAAGCTAAATAACATTCGTTCCCTTCCAGTCCTGCATTCAACAAAGAATTTAATGTTTAGAGCATCTCTTAACAATGGGGTTTATCACCTATAAGTAAAAGAAAATAAGCTTACTGCCGGATGGCATAAAAAAATGGTACGAAGCGAAATTTCGATTTCAAGAAAACTTTGAAAGACACTTTTCCCGCTATGGCAACGAGGATCAAACCGAAAACCATTAAAAAATTAGGGAGATCATGAATGGTTGTCAACGTGCTAATATCCGCATCAAAATAAGGTTCCAAAACATATCAAATTACCAGATAGACCCCATAGTAATATATTCTCATCGAATTTATGCTTTTTGATCAGTCTCGATGGCTTTGAACATTTACCAAATATGATGACACAAAGGAGAAGACAAATGAAATTTGAAAAAACGAGTTGTTGCGCCTTCATTATTGGCTTAGTTGCCACGATTTTAATTGCTCCGCTATGCCATGCTGGAACATCAAGTGACAAAACATCGATAGAAGAAGTCAAGCAAGAAACACAGGATTTGATTCAGACGCTAAAAGCTTAATCCGCCGATCAACGGGATGAAGCTATTCAGAAAACCAAATCGGTTTTGGAAAACATAGACCAGCGTATCGATGCATTGGAAACACGTATCGACAACAAT
>JASFSK010000388.1:0-5261 GCA_050114455.1 Desulfobacterales bacterium
TGCAACCACCGATGTATATCGTGAAGGCACCTGTGAGGATTATTTCCCCAAACAGGTAGATGGATTTTAGGACAGAAGGCGGATGACAGAAGACAGAAGCTAGAATTCGGAAGTGGGGATGCGGAATGCGGAAAAAGACAGAAGTCAGCTTCTTGAGGTCGGAAGCTGGCCTCCAGTGAAATGGCTGGTGTTACCGGCTTGATCGGATTGGCTGCACTGTATTAAGGTCTTGCAAGCGGGCACATCGGCGTTGTCGCACCATTGGCAGCAATCACGACAGCCTTGTTGATATGGACCCTGACCAATAACAAGAGAGGAACTCAACCGTGTTTTCATTCGAAATTACTAAAATAAAAGCCAGAGAAATAATCGATTGTAGAGGGTGGCCAACCGTCCAGGCCGATGTGTGGGTAGATGGCCGGCTTAGGGGACGAGCTGATGTTCCGGCAGGACGTTCAACCGGCAGCCACGAGGCGCACGTTCTTTTAGATGGAGATCAAGGTCGCTACCGAGGACTTGGCGTCCTGAAGGCGGTCGATAATGTTAACAGCGTGATCGGTCCCGAGTTGGTCGGATGGAATGTGACCGAACAGAGAAAGATCGATCTGGCCCTGAAAGCATTGGATGGAACCGCCAACAAAAGCAAGTTAGGTGCCAACGCCATATTGGGCGTGTCTCTGGCGGTTGCCCGGGCGGCCGCCAACGTCAGCGATGTTCCACTGTATCGCTATATCAATCCGATCTCCCATGTATTGCCGGTGCCGCTGATGAACTGCCTCAATGGCGGCAAACTGACCGCCAATGATCTTGAGATTCAGGAATTTATCATTATGCCGGTTGGCGCCACATCCTATGCCCATGCACTGCAAATGACAACCGAAATCAACGAGGTTTTGCGGGATCTGGTGGTCGATAAATATGGAATTATCGCTACCAACACTGGTGACGAGGGCGGATTTGCAACCCCCATGAGGGGAATCTGGGAGCCCTTTGAATTTATGGCCAAAGCGGTTGATCAGGCCGGCTATAGCGATGATATCGTTTATGCCATGGATCTGGCCGCCAATTCCTGGTTCAACCGCGAGACCAACCTATATGAATTGGACGGCAAGGAATACGATCGGGATGCTCTGATCGAGCTCTACCGCCAGGTTGCCGACAAGTATCCTTTGGTATCGATGGAAGATCCCCTGCATGAGGAAGACTTTGAAGGGTTCTCTTTGCTGACCGCAGAGCTGGATATGCAGATCGTCGGCGACGATTTATTTGTCACCAATGTGGATCGGCTTCGGGAAGGGGTGCAAAAAGGGGCCGCCAATGCCATGCTGTTTAAAGTCAATCAGATCGGGACCCTATCCGAAGCACTGGATGCGGCGGAATTTGCCTATCGTAGCAAATACGGTGTACAGGTGTCGGAGAGATCCGGTGAAACCGAAGATCCGATTATTTCGGATTTGGTGGTGGCGCTCAATAGCGGACAGATAAAAACAGGTATGCCGGTCCGGGGTGAGCGAACCTCGAAACACAACCGGTTGCTGCAAATAGAAGAAGAACTTGGAATGGCAGGAATATTTGCCGGACGGAACTTTGCCAGGCCGGTTTGATTGTTTTGGTTAAAGGTGAAAGGCCAAAGAATAAAGGCAATAGCGCATAGAGCACAGCGCATAGGGCATAGGGTTAAAGAGGAAAAACCGCGCTCTCATTTGACGATTCAATCTGCGAATTTTTCAACAGAGTATCTCGAAAATGACTTACATCAAAAATAGAAAACAGCTGCTTTCCCATGGCAATCAAAAGCTACGCGCAGCGGCCCTTGACATTATTGAGCATGCCCTGGCTCAAGCCGATCCTTATCGGGCAACCCGTGTTTTGGTTCGGGTGGATGGCAACCATTTGATCGTAGGGAATTTGAGATACAATCTAAAAGAGCATCGGCGAATTTTTCTGCTGGGAGGTGGGAAGGCGACCTATCCGATTGCGAAAGCCCTTGAAGATTTACTGGACGATAGAATTACCGATGGGGTGGTGATTTGCAAGTATGGTCAGGAAGGTAAACTTTCCCGTGCCAGATTGTACCATGCGAGCCATCCCATCCCGGATAAGGCCGGGTTCGAGGCATCGCGGCAGGCCATCGCACTGGCCCGTCAAACCCGGCCGAACGATATTGTTTTTGGCTGTGTCACCGGCGGCAGTTCCGCTTTGATGCCTTTTCCGGTGGACGGGACCACTCTGGAAGAAAAGAAAGAAGTCAATCGGCTGCTATTAACCTGCGGTGCCAATATCTATGAAATCAATGCCGTGCGAAAGCACCTCAGTCAGATCAAAGGCGGCCGGCTGGCGCAGGCGGTTCATCCCCGGGCCAGTTTAATCAATCTGACCGTGTCTGATGTCACCGGCGATGAGCTGGACTACATTACCGACCCAACGGTTCCCGATACGTCTTACTTCGCGGACGCTCGCACAACCCTGACCAAATACAACCTCTGGGGAAGCGTGCCGGCTTCTATCGGTGATTATCTGAAATCGGCCGGATCTGAAAATGAAACCCCTAAACCGGGGGATCTGGCAGACCGCAACCTGAACAGCTTTATTCTGGTGAAAAGCGCCAGTGTCTGTGAAGCTGCGTCCGAAAAGGCGTCCGCTTTGGGTTTTAAGTCAATGATTCTTTCTACAGTTTTGGAAGGTGAAAGCAAGGAACTCGGTCGAACGTTTGCTGCGATTGCCAAAGAAATCGTATCGAACCACCGGCCATTGAAGGCACCCTGCGCGGTCATTGGCGGGGGGGAGACCACGGTCAAAATAAGCGGATCGGCAGGTGAAGGCGGTCCCAACCAGGAATTTTCCTTAGCTGCAGTTCCCGGCCTGCATCGACTCGGCAGTGCTGTGGCTGTCGGGCTTGATTCGGACGGCACGGACGGCCCCACGGATATCGCCGGCGGCATTGTCGATAATCAAACCCTGACAAGAGCCAATGATCTTGGAATGGATCTTTTTGCAGCCCTTGCGGGACATAATGTGACGCCGGCTCTCAAAAAGCTGGGCGACCAAATTGAAACCGGTGCGACCGGAACCAATGTGAATGATCTTAAGATGATGTTGATATCGTAATGCCAAATTCAATCCTATTGTTTAGCAGAAAGAGATGATTCCAAATGCCTTTCTATGATGTCGTCATGTTTGGCGGCTGTCTGCACTGTACCACGGCGGATGTCTACCGCGAAGGGGGTAGCGTAGCATATTTTTAATGGTATATTGAACGGTAATGAATCACAGGATCCTTGGATACGAAAATTGAAAGTTAGGAATTAGAGAAAATGAAAGATAAACCTCTTCTCCTGATCGCCTTTGGCGGCAACGCTTTGATAAAAAAAGGGCAGCAAGGAACTCACAAAGAACAGTTTATCAACCTCAAGCAGCCGATGCGTCAGATTGCCCGGCTGTCAAGAAAGTATAAAATTGTCATCACCCACGGCAATGGCCCCCAGGTGGGGAACCTGTTGCTGCAGCAGGAAAGCTGCAGCGAGGTTCCCAAGATGCCGCTGGAGATCATCGGGGCCATGACCCAGGGGCAGATCGGCTATATGCTCGAGTCCTCTCTGGATGATGCCCTGATGGAAATCGGTATCAATGGTGAACAGCAGTTTGTAACCTTGATTTCCTATGTTGTGGTGGATGAAAACGACCCGGGCTTTCAGAATCCCACCAAACCTATCGGGCCGTTTTACACGGCTGAAGAAGCCGCCAAACTGAGCTACAACCTGGTCAAGACCGACAATGGCTACCGGCGGGCGGTGGCCTCCCCCAAACCACTGACTATCGTGGAGCGTCGCGAAATTAAGAAACTGATTGGAATGGATTTTATCGTGATCTGTTGCGGCGGCGGCGGAATCCCGGTAATTCACAAAGAGCGAAAATTTCGCGGTGTCGAAGCCGTGATAGACAAGGATCTGGCCAGCTCTATCCTGGCACAGGAAATTGGAGCGGATATCTTTTTAATCGCCTCGGATATTCACGGTGCCGCGATCAACTGGGGGACACCCAAGCAGAAAATATTAGGCAAAGTAACGCAGGCAGAAATGGAAAAGCATGTCCAGGCGGGACAGTTCCCGCCGGGTTCGATGGGACCGAAGGTTGAAGCGATTATGCAATTTAACCGGGTAACCGGCAATCGCGGAATCATTTGCAATCTTGAAGAAATTGAAAAGGCGATCGAAGGAGCAACCGGCACAGAAATTACAAAATAGTGGACACGGATGGACACGGATCACACGGATTTGGTAAATTTTATAACATCTGTGTTCATCCGTGAAAATCTGTGTCCCCAAACACTATAATCTGGAGGAAAAAAATTATGTCCAAAACGAACGTTATCATCATCGGAGCAGCGGGCAGGGATTTTCACAACTTCAATACCTACTACCGGGACAATGAGGCCTATAATGTTGCTGCTTTTACCGCAGCTCAGATTCCGGATATCGAGGGCCGCAAATATCCGGCCGAGCTTGCCGGTCGTCTTTATCCGCAAGGGATTCCGATTTATGCAGAAGAAGATCTTTCGAAACTGATCGCGGAACTTAACGTTGACGATTGTGTCTTCAGTTACAGTGATGTTCCTTATGAACATGTCATGTCTGTGAGCGCCCTGGTCAACGCGGCCGGTGCTAATTTTGTCCTGTTGGGCCCGAAAGACACCCAGGTCAAGAGCACGAAACCGGTTATTTCCGTGGGGGCGGTACGTACCGGATGCGGCAAAAGTCAAACCTCACGACGAATTATCGAAATCATGATGGCCAAAGGTCTGAAAGTCGTGGCGATTCGTCATCCAATGCCCTATGGCGACCTTTTATCCCAGAGAGTCCAACGCTACGCCGAGCTGTCCGATCTCGAAAAATATGACTGTACCGTGGAAGAAATGGAAGAATACGAACCCCACGTCGTGCGCGGCAACGTTATTTATGCCGGGGTGGATTATGAAGCCATCGTTCGCGAAGCTGAAAATGATCCGGCCGGATGTGATGTGATTTTATGGGACGGTGGCAATAATGACTTTCCCTTTTATGTATCAGATTTGCACATCACGCTGGTAGATCCGCATCGACCGGGCCATGAGTTGTGCTACTACCCCGGAAATGTGACCTTGAGAATGGCTGATGTTGTCTTGATCAATAAAATGGATAGTGCGGATGCGGAAGGTATTGAAATCGTGCGTCGCAATATAGCATCTGAAAATCCGGATGCTATCGTGGTTGATGGCGCTTCTT
>JASFSK010000389.1:0-5259 GCA_050114455.1 Desulfobacterales bacterium
ATCCATATACAGAATCGCCCGCAGGCTGGATGTACCGGGTTGAGTCCGCATCCATCCCAGAATTTCGTTTAGCAGCATGGAGACGAAAAACATACGTTCCGCATCCGTAAGATGACTAATGGTAAATATGGATGCACGGGGCTTGCCCTGGGGAGTGTGCAGCATGCGACCGATATTCAGAGGATCGCCTTCCATCCAGGATTCAAAACCAGGGGCTGCCAGCAGGTTATTAATCCGCATGGCCAGGCTGAGACGGTCTTTGGCGGGAAAGAAAAATTCAAGTTCCATCACCCCAATACGCTCGAAAGGAGGTGCCTGGACGGCATGAATCAAACCGGCCAGGTCAAGGGATTTGCCCTGAGTCCAGATACTTTCAAACAAATTGGCCAGTAAAATATGCTCGCGGCTGGTTACCGGATCAGCCTCTATGCCGATCAGGGCCAAAAGCCCAGTTGTTGCTGTTTGAATTCGTTCACGCAGCAGATCGGTGTCTGTCAGAATTGCCGGTGGTGGCGGGGTGAAGTTTCTCAAAACGCTGACCGGCAAACCGGCACTGCTTCCGGGTGTATAAACGGCAAATTCGGCCGCAGAGCGAAGGCGGGCAATACGTTCGGGTTCCTGGTCCCAGCTTGCCAATCCCTTGCGCCACATTTCAGCCTGGTTGGCTGCATATTTTTCAGGGGTCAGACCTGCGTTAAGGGCATCTTGTTCGTTTATCCAGGGCCGGAAATCGTCTGCTTTCAATTCAGGAAAGTTCAGTAGCAAATTGGGTAAATCCCCTTTGGGATCGATGGCGATTACCGGTATGTTATCGATGAGCGCTTCTTCAAGAAGGCCGATGCCCAAACCGGTTTTCCCACTTCCGGTCATGCCGATGATAACAGCATGGGTATTGAGATCCTTAGAATCATAAAGAACGAGGTCTTCTTTAATTTGTTGTGAGGCCAAATCATATTCCCTGCCGAGATAGAAAGCACCGAGTTTTTCATAATAATTGCTCATTGGAAGCCTCCCCTAGAGATCAATGCCGGTTGCCATGGCATCAGAATTAAACATTTTGTCAGGGCGCCAGCGGCCAAAAAATCGGCAGTATCAGCATTAGCACTACCAATATCACCAGGGTTAACAGCCCGCCGATTTTTAAATAATCTGTAAAGCGATAACCTCCCGGTCCCATTACCAGGATATTGGCCGGATGGGATACAGGCGTCATAAAACTTGCCGATGCCGCCATGGCGATGGCCATCATTAAGCCGTGTGGTGACAATCCCATATTGGCAGAAGTATTCAGTGCAATCGGCGCCATAAGCACGACGAGAGCGGCAGTAGGTACAAAACAGGTTGCCAAAAATGTCAACATAACCAAGCCCAGCATCACTGATTGGGGACCAAAAGGCCCGACCAGCGCAACAACACCTTCAGCAATTAGCTTGGCTGCACCGGTCTGGTCCAAAGCGGTACCCAGCGGCAGCATCCCTGCAATCAAAAAGACCGCTTTCCACTCTATTTGGAGATAGGCCTCTTTCATGCTCAGACAGCCGACAAGCACCATCAGCGCTGCGCCGACCACGGCCGCAATGTATATCTGAACCCATCCTAAAATTACCGGTAGCAGTACAGCCATCATTATCAGGATGGATAATTTCATTTTTTCCGTGCGCAATTCTTCCTGGGCGGTCCCCGTTAGAACAATCATATCCGGTTCGAGGCCCAGCAAACGCAACTTGGCCTTCGGGCCGAGCAACAGCAATGCGTCGCCAAACCGCAGTTCCATATCCCTTAGATTGGATCGATAGGCGTGGCCCTTGCGCCACAGGGCCAGCACATTCAAGCCAAATTTTTCACGAAAATTGATTTGGCGCAGGGTTTTCCCTTCCAGGGTTGTTTGGGGCGATAGAATGGCTTCCACCATTCCGGCATCACCAGACACCATTTTATCTATTTCGTTGTCGTCCCTCCGATCAATCTCCATTTCTTCAAGTGCACGTAAATTGTCAAAATCCCTTTGGCGGCCTTCGACCACGAGACGATCATCGACCTGTAATATTTCCTGCGGTTCGGGCATGATAATGGGATCGTCTCCGCGTAGAATTCCAAGAACACGACTTCCCAGAACATCCGTCAGGCGGCTTTCTTTCAGCGACTTGCCGACCAGGGCGGCGTTCGGCGGCACCTTCATGACCATTAGCTGTTTATGCAAGTTATAGGTATTGGTAAGCTCCGATTGCTGAACATATCGGAACTGATCAAAGCCTTTGGTTTCTTCCAAATTTTCGAGGTGTTCCTCTGTGCCTGCCACGAGAAGCCTGTCACCGCGCTGCAGTTTCTCATCTTGCAGGTTGATGCGCATAATCTGCTCACCTCTGCGAATAGCAAGTACATTGAGGCCGAATCGTGCGCGAAACCCAAGATAATTGAGGGTGCTGCCGACAAATCGGGAATTGCCCGGCAGCAAGACTTCGCCGAGTTTGATTTCACCGGAGTAGGGTTTGCGCAGGTCGATGCCACCCTCTTCGATTATTAATTCCTGCCAGTTTTTAAGTTCATTCAGGGCTTCAATACGGCCCTCGACTGTTAAACGATCCCCGTACCGCAACTTGTCAGTAGGTCCCGGGGCCAGGATGGTCTGGTCACCGCGGGTGATGCCGATGACATTCCAACCCAGGACCGAACCCATTCTGACCTGGGCCAAGGTTTTGTCGACAAGGCTGGAGCCGCGAGGGATGCGGATATGAAACAGCCGCTCCTGCAGATCGTACTGGCTTTGCCAGTCTATCTTTGTTTGAGCAGATGATTCTTTGGCAACGTCGCGTTGCGGCAGAAGATGGCGGCCGACAAAGGCCACAAATGCTATACCGGAGAACATCACCACCAGGCCGACAGGGGTAAAATCAAAAAAGGTAAATGATGTGAGACCGGCGTCACGCAGGGCGTCACTTACCAAGATATTGGGAGGTGTGCCGATTTGGGTTGTTAAACCTCCAAGAAGCGAGCCATATGCCAGCGGCATCAACAACAGGGAGGGCGGTCGACCGGTGTGGCGGGCAATATCCATGACAACAGGGAGCATCAGGGCAGCGACGGCAACATTGTTCATAATCGCAGACATTACTCCGGCTGTGGTCATGATGACAATAATCATTGTGATCTCACGGGTACCGGCCAGACGCAGCACGAAATTACCGATAACGTTGGCAACTCCTGTGCGGGTGAGACCACCGCTAAGAATGAAAACCGCCCAGACGGTAACCACTGCGGGGTTACTGAAGCCCGCCAGTGCTTCCACCGGGCTAACCAGACCCAGCAGGGACACTGCTCCCAACGACAGCAAGGCGGTGACTTCCATAGGAATCCATTCCGTCACCAGAAATACAACGGCAGCAATAAGAATAGATAATACAATGACAATATCCGGGGTCACGGTTGCACTCCATTGAAAATAGTCAAGAGTATCGCAAATTCGACGACAACCTATCCTGCGGCGGGCTGACGTCATTATAAATCAGCAGCCACCAGCAGAGGGTGGCCCGGGCCCCTTCGAGGGGACCTCCTCATACCCCCAAGCTTTGCTGGTAGTCGCTGATTGTTCATATCAAATAAGCGAAGCTAGATATGGTTGTCAAGAAAGATTGCAGATGGACGGAGGGCCCGTCTGGTGTAATTTCATACAAGGAGATCCAGAGAAAGCATCTGGATTTCAATTGTTTCGCCAGACTCGATCTTCTCACGGTTTTCGGGGATAATAATCAAGGCCTCTTTTTCGGCCATGGACCGCAAGGCGCTTTTTAGGCGAGCCGGCTGAACCCAAAGCCGATTTTCTCGTTTTTCAAGGCTGGCGTGAATAAAATCGGTCCAATTTTTTCTGCCAAAAACTGTCGTCGTAAGTCGGGCCCGAGTTAGCGGGAGAAAAAGGGAAGAATACCCCAGCATCTTCAGCAGGGCAGGCAGGGCCAGTTGCAAGAAGGCCATTTCATTGGACGGGGGGCCACCAGGCAGGCAGAAGAATGGCTTTTTTTCCAGCAGACCGAAACCCACCGGCTTGCCAGGTCCCATCCGAACCCGGTGGTAGACACCTTGCCAGTTTAAATCCGAGGCCACATCTAAAATCAAATCACGTTCACTGCCCCAGGCTCCACCGCTGGTTAAAAAAACGTCGAACTCTGGCAGGCTTTCGGATATTGCTTTTTTAATCTTCTGCTTGCTGTCCGGAACCGACCACATTTTGTGAGACAGGCCGAATTGAAGCAGCCAGGCCCCGATTTCCACCATATTGCTAGCATAAAGCTGGCCACGCAGCAAGGGCTTGCCGGGAGCTACCACCTCATTGCCGGTGGCGATCACGGCCACCCGCGGCGATCGAAATACAGCTACCCTATCCAGGCCGGCAGCCGCCAGAAGACCGATGAGCGCCGGATGCAACCGGGTATTTTTAGCGGCAACCACCTCGCCCGTTCGAATGTCGCCCGCCCGATGGTGGATGTTGCGCCCGGCCTCGGCGGTATTGAAAGCTAAAATCCGATTGGTCTGCGGGCGGCAAAATTCTTCGGACAGTACAGCATCGGCACCGTCCGGCAGCGGCGCGCCGGTGGTGACACGAACCGTCTGGCCGCTGTGTATAGTTAGCTGCCGGCGATCACCGGCTGATAGGCTGCCATGGATTTTTAACGATATCGGCTTCTGCTCGTTTGCCTGGACCAGGTCAGAGGATACCACCGCATATCCGTCCTTGCGGGATGTACTGATGGACGGGCAGTCCACTTGTGAAATAGCATCTTCAGCAAGGATTTTGCCCGTCAATTGGTTCAGCGGCAAATACTCCGTTTCATTTACTGATACATGTGACAGCGTTAAATCAAGGGCGTCTTTGAAACCGATAAATGATTGCATGGGATGGTTGAGAGGTTCTATCCTAAAACGGATAAACCAAAAGTAACAAATTACAAGCACCAAATGGCAAATAAATTCCAAATACCAATATCCAAATCTCAAAAAGATCAAAAAGCCAATTGTTTGGGATTTTGAAATTCGGTCATTGTGATTTGATATTTGAAATTTTTTTGTTGCTGAAGTCCGAGCACCAATACTTGGCCCCTTCAATTTCTGAAAACATGTTGTCAGATAAAGCTGTGACAAAATTAGGATTGAGTCTCAATATGGATCTCATCACCACAGCGAATGTTGCCTTCTTCCAAAACCCTTGCGAAGACACCTTCGCGGGGCATGATACAGTCTCCGGCCTTGTAGTAAATGGCGCATTTA
>JASFSK010000390.1:0-5258 GCA_050114455.1 Desulfobacterales bacterium
TCCTGTCTGGGCTGAGAGATTTATCCCTTCATGCAAGATTATGATTTTCGATGCGGGACGTTAAAGATTCATATAGTGATCATTTCTTTCGCAAATTGAATCGATCAAACAGGTGTGATCTTTTCGCAATCCTTTAGGCCTGGCACCATATCTTAGATAGAATATAATATTTTTCAGCTCACTGACGTATTCAGCTCCACAAATCTGCTGATTAGAATTCCTGACATTGGGATTGTACAATTGTCTTTCAGCCTCGGTCGCCTCTTTATCGAGTAAATCAATCATCTCAAAGTAATTTTTATTTTCCAGCTCAGGGATAAACTCTAAAATATCGCAATTCGCAGAAATCATGTCGGTCCTCCTCTAAATTGTCACAATCCGAGCCATTCACATTCAACTTTCTGAAATTAATATGTTTATTGAAATTCACCAAAATGGCAACATAAAGGTCAGGATGGATTATGGTCCAAAAGCCTGCCATTTTCAACCCAATACCATGGCCGGTATCCGAATATCTCAGAATTGTTAGATTTGTGTTAGGAATCCCACAAAAAAAATTTAAGAATCCAAAAATAACAATTTATTAATGAAATACAAATATTTACATGGCATTATGGTCAGAACGAAGGAAATATCGACGCTTCCAACGGATTTTAAAGAAAGGAATAAATCATGGAGTCCATCAGGCATGCTCAAAAGCCAAACCTTCGAATTGTTCCGCCTTTCTCCGAATTGAAATCCACCTCGTTCGATATCGAGAACTTATTGAACAAACTGAATATTCCCCGATCTTCACCGGAAAATTTTGCCGCATCTCTGCCCTTTTCACTCAATGACACCACCGTTGGTATCGAAAATGAGCTTCAAACAGCCGTTGTCGGACCGGCTGAGAAAGTTGACCTCCCTGTAACCATTAAAGAATCAAACTATTATCAAAATATTTTGCGTAACACGCAAACCGGTAGTACTTCCCGGCAAGTTCTCAATGACCTGGAAAAACATCTCAACCGTAATCACGAGGAGGTCTGGGAAAACAGCTGGGTTCATCTGCCGCGAAAGGTTCTTTGCAAATACGCCCGGAATCTATTCAAAATGGACCTGCAGGCTGACAAGACGAACCCCGCCGGACCGGCCAGAACAGATGCCGGTCGTTTTTCGATGATTAAAAACAATGAGACTTATTTGAGGATTCCGGTTAGCTATCTCTTAAAGCTGGCCCTGGCCGATGCCATCGGTGACTCGGATACCGATTCGCTTGTTCAAACTATCGGCGAGCGTCTCATGAGTCACTTTCTAAGCGACAATACCTCACCTGAGATATTTTCCTTTTTTCCGGTGCGCCTAAGCAGGTCTGAGCATAGGGATGACGGGGCTGCTTCGGAAACCGCCAAACGGTTTCTTTTCTGCCAATTACTCATCGATTATGCCAATCTAAAATTCGACCTGATTTCAAATTATCAGAAGGTAGAGATATACTTTTCTCCCCAGCCCCCGCTGAGGCAAAAAATGTTGAACAGCATTATTTCGGATGCATTCTATCGTGAACTGTTCATGAGCCCTTGTCTTTCCGGTTGGACCAAGGGTGAGGTGAAATATCGATACATGGTATTGTGCCACCAGGTACTGTCGCGCAGCCAATTGAATGCGATCAAAAAGCTGAAAGAGGCCAATATCATCACCAATAATTTGGTCGTGCTGCCGAACACTTCCAACACCAGCCTGGCGAATAACGGCACCCATGTCAGCCTCGGCAGCTTAAAATTAACCGCCTTGTTACAGGATCAAAACTCAGGCTTTAGAGCCGAAGAAGAAAAATATATCGGTGATCTATCGATTAAAATTATCGAGCATTTTCTGCCGATATTTGTTGGAACCTATACCGCAGCACCTTATCGGTTCGACTTTCAGGATTTTCATCCTGAAAAGGCGCTCGGATTTTTACCGCACGAATTGGATTTTACTCATCTGCGAATGATTTGGCGCCGTTGGAAGCAAAAAGCCAATCTGAATTTTCTCGGTTATCCGATGACACCTTTCGGACCTGAATGGCTGGACCAAATTCTCAGTAAGATTTTAAGTTTGAAAGGCGATTTTATTGTTGACTACAGGTTGATTGACTACCTTGTTGCCTTGCTGAGCACGGAGCGGAGCCCCGCTCTGAACGGGCAACTAAACAATGAACAGCGACTGAAAGAAGACCTTGCCGCACTGGGCGTATTTGACACATCCATGCCCTTATATTGTCTTTACCGGATGCGGCAACATTCAGTCAGCGGATTTTCCGGTTTTGAAGGCAGACATTACAGCCTGTATGATAGCCTGCTGACTGATCTCGACAATGCCATTCGACTGCAATCCTTGCTGACAGCGCTGGCATTCAAATATATCATGAAAGAGACGGTCCGTTATCAGGATATTCCGGATAATCCATTCACCGAGAGCGAACGACGTCAGATTTTTTTTGGAGCAGCTATTGGTATACCGACTTTTTTTATTAGAAAGGATTCGCCGAATCGTTTCATGCAAAAAATTATAAAAGCGGTCAAGAAGACTCGATTGAGCCGGCGTTATCCCGGTTATATACGGGTTCATAATATCGAATATCGAAAAGCCTTGGTAGATATTATCCGTCGGGATGCCGCCGATCTTATCGAGGTGCTCGACCTGCAGGAGACTATCCTGGATTTACATCAAAGACTCTGTGATCCGGAAAATTTTTCTGTCCATTCGAAATTGACCAAAGGGATCCTGGATAAAGTCGGGACCGGCAACCCCTTGGCAATTTCAGCTTACGAATTCAACAGCACGGCCGAAGAGTTTTATCGCGAAGATCTTAAACGTCGCCATATTGCTGAAGGTTTTCAGATGCTACGATTGGATTTTGCGAAAATTGATTCGTGGCAATCATGGCGCAGCGGAAAATACAACAAGACGTTGTGGAAGATTCTGAAAGGCAGGGGCGCGGAAGAATACTTACGGATCAATAAAAAAGATGTGTTGAACGGTGATGCTTCCGTCACCGTACTGAAAACACTCCTGCACCTGATGCTGCTGACGATTCATCAGAACATGGAGCAGGCGGACCATCTGATCAAAGGAAAGTAATATCGGTATGTTGATGAATTCTCTCATTCGCCACCAGTATATTGACCGTGCCACCAGAGAAGTAAAAACCGAGCATCTTTTTTTCGATCGACTGATCAATTTTCTATATTCACATTTGGCGGAACAGAGCAATTTCCTTTTCAGCACGCTGACATCTCCGCGAGCGACGGATATTTTAGGATATCTTAACTTTGATTTTCCACTCAAGCGTTATTTTTACTGCCCTTTCAGGTTGGCAAAGACCCTTTCGGTCGATTTGGATGAGTGTTTAGATCCGCCTGAAGCTCTCGATACCCCGCGAAAATTCTTTGAAAGAAAAATCAAATACAGGCGGTACCGTCCCAAGCCTCCAGAAAAAGATGCCGTGGTTTCACCGGCAGACTCCAAGATGCTGGTGGGCACTTTTGAGGAACATTCCCTGCTTTTTGTCAAAGAAAAATTTTTCAGCTTCCAGGAAATGCTGGGAGAATCATCAACTGGCTGGTTGACGGCATTTCACCAGGGCAGCTTTGCGGTCTTTCGGCTAACTCCTGATAAGTATCACTACAATCATGCTCCTGTCTCCGGTCGTGTGGTTGACATTTACCAAATTCCCGGACGATATCATTCCTGTAACCCCGGAGCGGTCGTCCATGTGCTCCGTCCCTATTCTAAAAACAAACGGGTGGTAACCATCATTGACACCGACGTCGAGGATGGTACGGGTATCGGTCTGGTGGCCATGATCGAAGTTGTGGCTCTGATGATCGGTGATGTGGTCCAGTGTTACAGTGATCAAAACTATGATTGTCCGCGACAGATCGAGCCGGGCATGATGCTGGCCAAAGGCCAACCTAAAAGTTTGTTTCGACCCGGCAGTTCCGTCGTTGTGCTCATTTTCCAACCCGGCAGGGTGGCATTTTGCAGTGATATTGTCTCCAACCTGCGTCATTCAAATGCTGTTAGCAGATTCTCACAGGGGTTCGGTAAATCCCTGGTTGAGACTGAGGTCAACGTACGTTCAAAAATTGGCAAAAGGAGAGTCAGATGATAGACATTGAAATTTTTGTCGTAACCGTTGGTGTGATTTTAGCAATTGTATTTGGCTGGAGTTTCAACATGCTGACCAAGGAAAAATGGCAGATTATCGGAACCGTGCCGGTGGAAAAAAATTCAAATGGAGACTGGACAGGAATTAATTTCACCTATTACGGCTTTTTCAATGCGTGCGCCTGCACACTGGCCGCCACAATTTTTTTTCTGATGCTGGGGGCGGTCTCGATTCCGCTTGAGGTGACCGCTGCTTATTTTATCTTAGTGATGACCATTTGCATGCCGGCTGCCAAGATTATAGCTTATCTGGTCGAAAAAAAACGCTATACCTTCAGTATCGGCGGGGCCGCCTTTGTCGGCATGATCCTCACGCCCTGGCTGGTTGTGGGTTTAACACCTTTGTTTGACAGCTGGGCCAGCGCCGGCATCGAGGTCATGACAATTTTGGCAGCACTCTCTATTGCATATGCCTTTGGTGAGGGTATCGGGCGCCTTGCCTGTATCAGTTTCGGCTGCTGTTACGGCAAACCCTTATCAGACCTTCATCCGGTCTTTCAGAAGGTTTTCAGACATTGCAATTTTGTATTCAACGGTAAAACACGCAAAATTGCTTATGCCGATGGATTTGCCGGCATACAGGTTGTGCCGGTCCAAGCCTTAACGGCTGTTATTTATTGCAGTGTCGGGCTGATTTGTCTTTATATGTTCATGAAATCCCATTTTACGGCCGCCTTTATCGTCAGTATGCTGGTGACCCAAACCTGGCGTATTGGCTCCGAATTTCTACGAGCGGATTTCAGAGGTGAAAACCGAGTTTCCAAATACCAGCTGATGGCCGGCATGGCAGTTATCTACAACATAATCATTGCCTTGCTTTTTCCGGCGACCCCAGCGATTATTCCCAGTATAGCGGCCGGTTTGAAAAGCCTGTGGCAGCCTTCACTGATTGTCTTTCTTCAACTCCTCTGGATAGCTGTGTTCCTTTACACCGGAAAAAGTCAGGTAACGGGATCGCAGATTTCATTTCATGTTATCAGAGACAGGATTTAACCTGATCGGATGTAAAGGTCGCTCAGGGTTGTATATTGTTTGTTGCTGTTGGTAGGTTGTAAAAAATCCTG
>JASFSK010000391.1:0-5244 GCA_050114455.1 Desulfobacterales bacterium
ACAATGCCATTGTTCGGGGAGTGTCCGGCAACCATGTGCCTTTCTTTGCCATTGATGAAAAAGAATGCCTTTATCTGACGGAACAATCCTGTAGCCGCTGCCGAGAAGCCTGCCCTGAAGATGCCATTGCACTCGATGCCCATGCTGATCAGATTACCTGCGAGGCGGATGCAGTCGTTCTGGCGACAGGGTTTTCATTGTTTGATCCCCGCCACAAACCCTACGGTTACGGTGTCTTTCAAAATGTTATGACCAACATGGAACTGGAAGGCATAATGCGCAGGAATGGCGAAATCTTAAAACCATCGGACGGTCTGCCTGCCCGAAAAGTCGCATTCATCCAATGTGTGGGCAGCCGGGATGCCAAGCTGGATCATTTGTGGTGTTCTAAAATCTGTTGTGGATCCGCCCTGAGGATGGCAGGGCTGATCAATGATAGACAACCGGCCTCTGAAATTTGCTTTTTCTATATCGACACCCAAACCTTTGGCAGAGATTTCGAATTGTTCTATCGTCGAATTCAAAAAGAAGTGCGGATGATTAGGGCCATACCCGGGGATATCTTCGAGACTCCCGAAAAGCAATTGCGGGTTTACTATACAACCCATGATACCCATGAATCCATTGAGGAAATTTTTGACTGTGTCGTACTTTCCGTAGGCTTGCAGCCCCGAAAAGATAATTTGGACATTTTCAACGAGCTGAATTTGAAAGGGGACGGCTGCAATTTTATCGATCCTGCGGAAATTGAAAAGGCGTCTTCGGGCAACGGGATCTTCAGTGCCGGTGCTGTTGGTGGGCCAATGAGTATTGCTGAAAGCGTTGCCAGTGCCGGTGAAACTGTCAACAAAATATTAAACTTTCTGGATGTTTGAAAAGTGGAGCTATTGACTGGAAAAACGTTGTTGATCGGAAGCGGGGCATGTGCCCGACACATTGCAGATGAGATTTTGGCGCGGGAACCGGGATTGATTGTTGCCTCAACAGGCAACGGATTTGGGGTGCGGACCAATTCCAAACCAGTGGACAAAGCCGGGCAACGGGATCATGTCTATTCCCATACCAAAGTACAATCCTGCCAGGGTGCGGTTGGGGATTTTAGGGTGATCCTTGACTGTAGCGGCCAAAGAAGAATCGCTGCAGTGGAACAGGTCATCATTGCCGAAGATGAGCAGCGCCTGCCGTGTTTCTCCGATTATGGTCTATCCCCTTCGGAACATATTGTGGCGCTGTCACAGCTTGAGGATCAGCTGGATGAAAATTCCACGCAAGATTACCTGAGTGCCGCAATCAAAACGGTCGTCTTTCTGGTTGGGTTGGTTTCAGAAAGCAATCCTTATGCTTTTGAAAGAGTTATGCAATCCTGTCTGCGCCTGCAGGCGCTACGGCGGCATAAGATCTATGTTCTAACCGAAAACCTGAAAGTGGCCGCAAACGGTCTGGAAAAATTGTATCGGGAAACCCGGGATGCCGGGGTTATTTATATCAAGTTTACCCGAACCCGGCCGGACATTACCCAAGTTGCGGATGGTCGTGTCACCCTCGAATTCACAGATGAGGTGACGGGCGATCAGCTAATACTGCCGGCGGATCTGACAATTGTTGATGAAAAATTAATGCCTACTGATTACACCGTCGATCTGGTTCGTATCTTTGAAATCGAAAACGACCTGAATGGATTTGCCCAGGACGAAAATGTCCACCGCCTGCCAGTTCTAACGAATCGCAAAGGCATACTGGTTGCCGGGTCAACCAGGAGCGTTCTATCGCCTTCCGAGCAGCTGACAGACGCCGACAACGCAGTGCTGTCTGTTCGTGAACTCGAAAGGCAGTCTGCTGATCCGGTGACCTCCAGGGCTCAGATTGAAAACGGCAAGTGTGTGCGCTGCCTGACCTGCTATCGCCTCTGCCCCTATCGGGCAGTCCAGGTCAACACACGGGTGTCAGTTGCCCCGGCAGCCTGTGAGGGATGCGGCATTTGTCTGGCGGAATGTCCACGGGGAGCGATCAGTTTTGCGGAAGAAGATACACAACCCGGTGGCGTTGTGCCGGCTGCCGGTGGCATTCTTCCGGGGAAAAGCACTTTTACCCCTCTAATCACGGCTTTTTGCTGCAGCCGATCGGCCGCCCGTGCAGCAGAACTTTCCGTGTGTTTGGGGATAAGTTTGCCCCGCGGACTTCAAATGGTGGAAGTGCCATGCGGCGGCAGTGTTTCTATGAGTCAGATTCTGGCGGTTTTAAATGCCGGTGCCGATGGCGTAATAATGTTAACTTGCCACGAAGGTAACTGCCATTCCACCCGAGGGGCCGGTCTGGTGCAGCAGAGGGTGGACCAGATCTCGGCACTTTTTGAATCCATCGGTTTGCAAAGCCGCCGTCTGGTCAAAAAGAGCCTGGCCTCCAATATGGGGGCAGAATTTGCAAAATATTTGACTGATTTTGAAAAACAGCTTCTGGAGATGGGACCGCACAAGTTGAAATCTTGACCGCAAAAGATCCATGCCCAATTTTTGCACATTGTCACTATATTAAGTGAGTTATCGCTCTTATGCAGCGATGGATTAGGAGGTCCTTAGTATGCCTGAATCAAATAAAGTTATCGATCTCACCCGGATTGACCATGAGAAATTTAATGATTGGCCGTACTCTCAGAATTATTGCATCACCTGCGGTTTGTGTGCCAGCTCCTGTCCGGCGTCGGGAATCGATGGATTTGACCCGCGCAAATTGATCCGCATGATATCATTGGGGCTCGAGGATGCCATATTGGAATCTCGATGGCCCTGGATATGCACCATGTGCGGTAAATGTGAAAATGTTTGCCCGATGGAAATCGAAATTGCGGATGCCGTACGCAACATCCGTGCCTTGCGCGAGCGTGATAAGGTTCCGGGGATTCTGCATAAGGGACTTGTCGCTGCGCTGGAAACCGGCAACAACCTGCGATTGCCCAAAGATGACTATATTTTCATATTAGAGGATGTTGCCGAGGAAATCGCGGAAGAGCCCGGTTTCGAGGGGTTCCAGATCGCTGTCGACAAACGGGGTGCCAATATCCTGACCACCATTCACAACAAGCTGGTCAACACGCATACAGAAGATCTCAAACACTGGTGGAAAATATTCCATGCGGCCGGTGAGGATTGGACCGTGGCCTCGGAAAACTGGGAAGGAACGAGCTGGGGATATTTCACCGGTGATGACAAGGCCATGAAGGTCATGGCCGGACGCATCTACGAGCAGATGCAGCAGCTGGAAGTCAAAAATCTCCTGTGGCCTGAATGAGGGCACGCCTATCTATCAACCCGGTCGGGGTTCGAAACGCATTTCCCCCAAGTATTTGATAAATTCGGTTTCATAACGGTCTTCGATTTGTTAATGCAATACATTAAAGAAGGCCGCATAAAGCTTGACCGTACTAGATTTCAGGGACCGGCCACCTATCACGATCCCTGCAATTACGGTCGAAAATCCCAGCAACGCTTTGGGTATGGATTTTTTAAAGAACCGCGCTGGATTTTGGATCAGTGTATGCAAAACTGGGTGGATCTCTATCCAACACAGTTGGATCAAATCTGTTGCGGCGGCGGCGGCGGCGCCCTGGTAACCGGCTACGACAAAGAACGCATTTTTTATTCAAGAAGAAAGATGGATCAGATCAAAGCCAGCGGTGCAAAAATGCTCGTCGTTCCCTGCCATAGCTGCCACGGGCAGTTTAACAATATAAAAAAAGAATACAAAATGGCGGGTCTCGAGGTCAAATATTTGTGGGAACTGGTGGCTGATTGCCTGGTGCTGTAATAATTTTTCAAGGTCCTTGGCAATACACCACCAAGACCGTATTGAGATTTAATCCGATTGGCCACTTATCTTACGATTTTGGCAGCATCTTTTGAAATAATTGCTGCAATGATGAATTATCTCCCTCCAGATCACCCAGCATCCTCTTCACATTCGCTGAATCGACGGTGACCCAGGAAGTTGTTCCGCGTGCAGTGATCTTTTTTCGACCCTGCTTTTAAATAAAACTTGACAATATTGGGCCAGGGCCATACTTTGTTATGAGCATATACCCAAAATGATGATTTTGATTCAAAATTTGATCTGTTCAGGGTTCAAGGCTTAAAATCTAAAAATGAGGAGTATACCCAATGATTATCAGCGTTGCCAGCGGTAAGGGGGGGACGGGCAAGACAACCGTCGCGACGAACCTGGCGCTATCGATTGGCTCAGGTGTTCAATTGCTGGATTGCGATGTGGAACAGCCCAATGCCCATCTTTTTCTTCATCCTTTCTTTGATCTGACTGAAACTGTCACCACCCCGGTCCCCGCAATCGATATGGACAAATGCACCTTGTGTGGCGAGTGTGGAGACATCTGCGTATTTAAGGCCATTGTGGTCGTTGGTGATACAGTTCTGCCGTTTGAAGAACTATGTCACAGCTGCGGCGGCTGCATGGCGGTCTGTCCTGAAAAGGCCATCTCGGAGAAGGGCAGAAAATTGGGGACTCTGCAAAAAGGCAATTCTAATGGTGTTGAGTTTATTCACGGGAAACTGAGAGTCGGCGAAGCCATGGCACCGCCCTTGATCAAAGAAGTGTTGGGATTTTGTGACCCGGCTAAAACCACCATTGTGGATGCGCCTCCGGGCACCTCTTGCCCGGTGATCGAAACCATGAAACCAGCCGACTTTATTTTGCTGGTGACCGAACCAACCCCCTTCGGCCTCCATGATTTAGAACTGGCAGTGGGTGCGGCCAAGATATTAAACATCCCCTGCGGGCTGGTGATTAATCGTTCTGATTTGGGAGACAGCAACGTCCAGGCATATGCAAACCGCGAGAATCTGCCGGTTCTGATGGAGATCCCGTTTGACCGGAAAATTGCAGAGGCCTATTCCCGGGGCGATATGATCGTTGACGTGATGCCGGAATGGAAAGAAAATTTTTCAGAGCTTTATTCGAAGATAACAGACAGGCTAGCAACCCCTTTGTAATAGAATCCATTTCTCAAGTTTTCGTTATTATACATACAAATTTTTGTACTAAGTTATGTCAATGAAACCAATGAATTTTAATTTTCTGCAGGGCCATTCGAATCACTATCTGGAAATGGCCTTTCGCACCGATCGCTGTGAAAGGGTCGAGCGGGCGGATGGACACGGCAAAAGAACCGGAGACTGCGGAGACACCGTCGAAATATATTTATCTATCAACCAGGGGTGCATCCGGGCGGTTTCTTTT
>JASFSK010000392.1:0-5243 GCA_050114455.1 Desulfobacterales bacterium
AAAAGTTGGAGCAGGTACTACACTGGGCCACTTTGCATATCGTAGGTTGGGTTGAGCCTGCGCCAAGCTTTGTTGGGTTTCGTTGCACTCTACCCAACCTACATTTTACCGATGTGGTCACGAAATGCGAAACCCAACAACGGCTGATTTCGAAACCGAGCCCCAAGAATTTTTTTTCCGATCAGAATGGACGCTCGCAGCCAGCGGCTCCGCTCGAGCGAAACTACATCGAATGACGAATTATTGAATCGCTACGTTCTAACTGTTTTTATAAAAATTGATCGTTTGACCCAGTCATTAGACCCTTAGGACCTCGAAGGGTGGCTCTCGACTGGCACAATACCATAATTTCGGCTCATTTTAGTTCATTTCAAATTTTCAATCATATTATCGCTTTAATTTATATCAACTCCGAATTGATCCCTTACTTTGAATTTTGTGGTCTGAACGCCAAACTTTACTGTGATGAACCTGTCATCAGCGATTCCATTCGTTTGGCCAATATTTCTGCAAAAGCATTATCGTTGATATGCAAATCAAATTCTTCGGCTAAAACAGTCTCGGCTCGCGCGCAGTCCATCATTTTTTGCATGCCTGCCAGAAAACCGCGATCGGCATCCGGGTCATACATCGGGCCGCCCTCAATGTTAAGTTGGGAGAAACCCAAATTCGGAACTAACACCTGCGCCGGGCCACTGCTTTGCAGCAGCTTCTTAGCAATAAACTCTCCGACCTCGAGCATTTCCTCGTAAGTCGCCCTGACATGGGTGTGAAGGGGATTGTGGATGACGTGTTTTCGCTTCAATATCTCTGCCGACACCGATTCCACTCCGGGGTAGAGGATAAAATCGGTGGTGCCCGGGACGATCACCTGCGGGATGCCGCGTCGGCAGGTGACCGCCATTCTCTGCGGGTGGGCCGGGAACATGCCACCAAACAGAAGATCCGGGATATCTTTGGGACTGATATCCAGAATACCATCGATGCGTCCGGCATCGACCAGTTCCTCTATGGCTTTGGAACTCCAAACGGCAGCGCTTGCATGACGGTGGTGCCGATGATCGTTCCCTGGCCGCCGTCAAGGCTGAGGATTCCATCCAGCTGACCGTCCCGGTATAAGTCCCTGACAATCGCAGTCGAACCTGCCGTCATTGCGTGGATGGCATAATTTCTTAAACCGGTGGTCGGTTTGGCCAGCCGCAAACTGTCTTTTAAACAGATGCCAAATGGTAACGTTTCAAATTGCTTTAAATCCAATACAGCCAATTTCTTTTTTTAATCATTGGCAATTCGGAAAAAAATTTTTGATGAAAATTTGTCTCTATAAATTATCTTTCCTACGCCCAAAGCCAGTTTGTCAAGATTTTTGATTCCAACTTTCAATTTATAAGCGACCGGCTATATCGATGCCCATCTAAAAGGTCTGCGGTCTACGTAAGGGTGGTCTCGATGGTGCAAAACTACCCGCTGCCAGTAGCTGACAAATTAGGATATAAGATATTTTAGCTTTTTCTTAATTCTACTTCCCGGCAAAACGAGCATTTACAGGCTATTTTTAGCAGATTTCTCCGGCAATAGTTAAATTTATTGAATCTGAGCGCTTGACGATTTTGAAATATTCATGTAGAAATATTAAAGGTAAGAATCGAAACCAATAACTTAACGCACTACGAGGAGGACAGATGAACAAAGCAGAATTAGTCGAAACAATGGCAAAGGATGCAAAGATTACAAAAGCCGCTGCCGGCAGGGCCTTAGAGTCATTCATGGATGGCGTGACAAAGGGCTTGAAGAAACGAAACAGCAGGGTAACACTGGTCGGTTTTGGAACCTTTCGCAATGTTTATCGGAAAACCCGCAAGGGCCGTAATCCTCAAACCGGAGAGAAAATCAAAATCAAAGGCAGAAACGTTGTCACCTTCAAAGCCGGAAAAACACTTAAAGACAAGGTCTAATCCAACTTTAAGGAATTCAATTGGGCAGCTGTTCCCAATAAATCAAGCTTAATTAACTCAATTCATAAACCACCCCGCCTTGGGGGGATGAGAATTGAAAAGGTACTATCGTTACCGCGAGAGCATGCTTCATGGTGCAAAGATGATCGATGCCGGCAGGCTATGAATTGAGACAATCGAAGTTGGCCATACAGATTTGAAGCCCACCGCTGCGCTGTTAATAGCCTCTATGGATGTAATCTCAATTTAAGATATTTTTGTCAATAGCAACATTCTTTCAAGTTCTTGTTAAATGAAAGTGAAAGGCACGAAAATTTATAATTTTTGTGCCTTTCCACTTTTGCCGCTTGAATAAAAAGGCGGCAAAAAGCGCAGAGTAAACCGGCTATGGCTGGTGAATCTCTCTTTCGCTGATGCCCATCAAATACAGCAGTCCATCCAGTCCGACACTGGAGATCGATTTTTGCGCATTTTCTTTGACGATGGATTTGGCGTGAAAGGCGATGCCCAGGCCGGCAATGCTGATCATGGGCAGGTCATTGGCGCCGTCGCCGATTGCGATGGTCTGTTGCAGGCTGATGTTCTCCACGGTGGCGATCGTTTTTAAAATTTCAGCCTTGCGCCAACCGTCAATAATATCACCGGTTACCTTGCCCGTCACCTTGCCGTTTTCGATTTCCAGAACATTGGCAAAAACGTAGTCCAGACTCAATCTTTTTTGCAAACACTCACCAAAGTAGTCGAAACCCCCGGAAATGATGCCAATCTTGTAGCCAAGCTTTTTCAGGGTACCAATAACACGCTCGGCACCTTCGGTGAGAATGAGGTTCTCGGCAACCCGGGCCAGCACTGCTTCCTCAAGGCCTTCTAGTAGAGCGACCCTCCGGGTGAAACTTTCTTTAAAATCAATATCGCCGTTCATAGCGGATTCGGTTATTTTGGCGACCTCTTTCCCGACGCCAACATGGGTTGCCAGGATATCGATGACTTCGCCCCGTATCAGGGTAGAATCCATGTCGAATACCACCAATCTACGGGCATGACGATATATGTCGTCAACATGAAAGGAGATATCGATTCCGGTTTCTTCGGATATTTCAAGCAGCCTGCCACGGAATAAGGCGGGCTCATCAAGTTGACCGGATACGGTAAACTGCACGCAGGCTTTGGGAAGTAATTCAGGTCTATCCAAAAGAATCCGTCCTGAAAGACGGGTGATGACATCGATATTTAAATGGCTGGCTGCAATTGCAGCCGTAACTTTAGACAACTGGGTCGCCGTCAGCCGGCGACCCAGCAAGGTGATAATGCGGCGTTCGCGGCCGTATTGTGCTGCCCATGATTTGTAGCCCTTTTCATCGATGGCTGAAAAGCGAATCTGGATACCCAACTCATGGGCCTGAAACAGCAGATCTTTTAGGATCGAGGAGGATTTATGGGCCGACGGGATATCCACCAGAATTCCCAGTGACAGATAGTCATGGATCACCGCCTGGCCGATGTCCAGAATAGTGACGTCATATTGTGCCAGAATAGCGGTCAGGCTGGCGGTCAGACCGGGCTTATCCTTGCCGGTAATGTTGATTAAAATGATTTCTCTCATTGTTGACCTTTGGCCCAAGTCCTTCCTTCTGTTAAAAATTTTAGCACCATTTTTGCAAAGATCTGGGGAACTTCAGCCGGGATACTGTGGCCTGCGCCTGGGATCTCTTCGTGGCAGGCGTTGCAAAGCCCAGCCAGCTGCCGAACATCACCCGAGTCGATGATGGGATCTTCCGCCCCCGAAACGACAAGCGTTCGTCGAGGTAAATTCTTTATTAGATCAACTGGAGCGGGATACTGCAGCACAGCATCTAGTTGCGCCATCAAAGATATTTTCTGATTGCGCAATGCGACGGCGTCGACGATCTTATCCAATATTTTTTGATGTTGATTCAAAAAGCTGTTGCCAAACACCGTTGGTAACGCTGCCCAAGCCATGGCTTTCAAGCCCGACAGGCGTAAGATTTCGAGCCAGGACCGTACGACGGTCCGGGAGCGGTCGTTGGTTCTGGTACTCAGGCTGCAAAGCACCACACGATCGACCATTTCAGGAAATTCAGCCGTAAATGCCAGCGCAACCCAGGCGCCATGGCTGATGCCCACCAGATGGGCTTTGTCAATCGTCAGATCTACAAGAAGTTCCTTTAGATCCGAGACATGCAGTTGCAGAGAGATGGTCTGGCCGCCCAAATCGCTTTGTCCCTGAGCTCTGGCATCGTAACAGAGCAGGCCGAAATGCTTTGAAAATGCCGGAACCAGTCCGCCCCAGTAAAGTGTGGTCTGGGTGGTGCCGTTTAGAAAAATTACAATCGGTTTGGATGTTTCAATACCATGGGTAGTATAGAAGATCTTGCAGGCGTCTTTGGTGGTAAAGTAGGGCACAGCTGATTCCCATAAGAGGCGCAGAGTTAAGTTTCACAACTATTCTAAAAAGCGCCCGGTCTGGTCTATAAAGAAACAATTAAAAAGTGAATATTCTGCGGTTCTCTTGATCCCAGGCATTTCCTTTGATGTGCCGTGATGGCTTAGCTTTTTTGATAAATTCTGGGAACCCGACCGGCTATGGTCGACACAATCTCATAGTTAATGGTTTCCAGGTCCGAAGCAATGTCATCCGCCGTTAGACATGCCTCTCCCTGCCTGCCGAAGACCACCACTTCGTCCTCGAGGGACACGTCTGCGATACCGCCGACGTCCAGCATGGTCAGGTCCATGCATACCCGTCCCACGATGGGGGCCTTCCGGCCGTGTACCAGCATCTGACCGCGCGACGACAATAGACGACTGTAGCCATCGGCATAGCCGACAGGGACGGTGGCAATGGTGGTGTGATCTTTGGTCCGGTAGGTAATTCCGTAACTGATATTGAAGCCGGGGGCAACTTTTTTAATATGGATGATCCTGGTTTTTAGGGACATCACCGGTTTCAGGTCGATGATTTTCTGGTTAACATCCTCGGAGGGTTGCAGCCCGTAGGTGGCGATGCCCGGGCGAACCATATCTAAATGAGATTCCGGCATATCGATCAGCGCGGCACTGTTAGCAGTATGCCTTAGGGGCGGCTCCAGCCGCACTTGCTTCAAGTGGTCGAGAAGCTCCATGAATCGGTTGAGCTGCAGATTTGCATATGATTTATCAGCGCTGTCTGCGGTGGCAAAATGGGTGAAGATGCCTTCCACAGTAAGGCCGGGCAGGCGAACGATAGACTCGATTGTTCGAACCGTGTTCAGAATCGCTTGTTTGGTC
>JASFSK010000393.1:0-5225 GCA_050114455.1 Desulfobacterales bacterium
GGATGTCGTTGATTCCAAGATCGGCCTGGCTGATTTGCTGACCGGCAGCATCATTCGCGGCGGGACCGAAACCCGATCGCCGGCTGAATTGGCCAAAGCCCTGGACGAAAATGCCATTCACCTCAATATTTCTGTCGGAGAGGAGGCGACTGTTGTTCAACTATCCGTGCTCAAAGACGATTGGCAATCCGGGCTGGCCATCCTTCGGGAAGTTCTGATGCAACCTGGATTTGATCCGTCTGTACTTGAAATTGTTAAAAAACAGCAACTCACCGAACTTCAGCGACAGGGTGGCAATGCCCATGCGGTGGCCAGCCGCGAACGGGACATCTGGCATTTCAAAGATCATCTTTATGGCCGGGACCCATTGACAGGCCTGCAGACCATACCTTCCGTTACCCGGCAAGATCTGAAGCAGTTCTTGGGAGATTATTTCGTGCCTTCCAACATGGTGGCCGCCATCTCCGGCGACATTGATCAGGAAGATGCTAAAGCGGGGCTCAGCCAATTTTTCAAGGACTTGCCCCAACGACAGGCACCGCCCCGTGTCCTGGCCGATCCTGCCGAAACACCGCCGGTACTGGCGCTCATACACAAACCCGGGCAGGTGCAGTCTCAGGTTGTTCTGAGCTTGCGCGGTATCAAACGCACCCATCCAGACTATTGGAAATTAAGCCTATTGATGAATATTTTCGGTGGCAGTGACTCCCTGATGTATACCCGCTTGAGGGATGATCTCGGTTTGGTGTATTCTGCCGGATTTTATCAAACCTACAAATGGAATGCCGGGCTTCTGTTCGGATACATTGGTTGCAAGGGGGACAAGACGGCTGCTGCAATAGCTCAAACGATCGAGATCATGAATTCTCTGCGCCAGGATATCCCTGCCCAAGAACTCGAACAGAAACGGCTTGACGCGCTCAATAGTTTTGTCTTTAATGTCGACACCCCGGTGGATCTGGTAAATGTTTACGGACGTTATCATCTGCGCAACGAGCCCCTGGATACCCTGGAAAGAATCCAGGATGCCTTTTTCAATGTCAGCCGGGAAGAACTTCTCCGACTGGCCCGATCTTATCTCGATCCAGCAAAAATCCAAATCTATGTGGTCGGCGATAAGCAAATCAAGATCAAAAACGACCAAGGAGAAGAAACGACCCTTGAAAAAAGGCTGGTAGCCCTCGCCGAATCACTCGGGTTGCCTTATCAGGAGATTGAATTGCGGTGATTCTGTCGACCAGCCGGCCATATTTTGCTCCCTTTCCCGGATTCTTCAGTCGGGCAAACCTCTGCGATATATTTATCATTCTCGATGCGGTGCAGTTTCCTCGCGGTACGACCTGGATCACTCGGAACCGTTTTAAAAATGATCAGGGGACCCTGTGGATAACCATACCCGTCCGAAAGAAAGGATTGGGATTGCAGCGCATCGATGATCTGCGGTTATGCTACCAGGCCAGGCAGGCCCGCAAACATCTGGTTAGTTTGAACCATGCTTATGCCCATGCCCCCTATTTTTCAGAGCACCGGCAGTTTTTACAAAACTTGTTTTCAGCTGCGTTCGACCGGCTGATTGACTTTAACATGGCGGTCATCAAACATCTGATGCTGTATTTGGGTGTTGACACACAGATCAGAAGGCTATCCGAGTTGAACATCAAAACCGGCGGTGACCATCTGCTCGTTGACATATGCCGTTTTTTCAATGCTTCTGCCTATTTGGCTCCGGCGGCCGCCGGAAGGTATCTCAATGCCGAGCTTTTTGAAAAAGCCGGTATCGAGCTGCGTTTTGTCAAATTTTCTTCGCGCGCATATCCGCAGCTGTGGAGCGATTTTATCCCCGATCTATCGGCTTTCGATCTCCTGTTCAACTGTGGCCCAAAAGCGAGGGAGACAATGGTCTCCGGCTCGATGGTACAACAAACGCCGAATTTGCCGTCTACGAGTTAGAAGCTCCGTCCCGATTGGAATATTAGAATGCTGGCCTCCGGCTGGCGGGGCCTAAGGCTCGGAGAGAACACTGGATGAATGGGTTTTAAGAAAAACATCAAAATTCGTGCATTTATGCTGTAATCCATCTATCTAAAATCCCGTCTTTTGTTCGATCGAAATATTATTCGGAAGCCGCATAATCATTTATTTGGCGGCATGCCGTTGATTTCAATGCAAGTAAAACGAAACACAGCGACATATATAATTGCAGGACTGGCATCGGCCTTTCTTTTCGGTGCGGCAACACCTGCCAGCAAGGCCTTGTTGTGCTCCCTTCAGGCCCAAGCTCTGGCGGGTCTGCTTTATGTGGGAGCCGCCTTGGGCGTGCTGCCGATGGTCTTTAAAGAACGAACCCTCCGGTGGCCTTGGCAAGCAGGCCGATCCACTTATTTGCTGCTGCTAGGAGCCATTATACTGGGCGGGATCATAGGGCCGCTGTTACTTTTACTTGGATTGCGAGCCGCCAGTTCGGGATCGGTCTCCCTGTGGCTTAACCTTGAGTTTGTAGCCACGGTGATCTTAGGTCATTTTGTATTCCGTGAGCATCTATCTTTACGAGGTTGGATTGCAGCAGGTGGAACGCTCATCGCCGCTGTTCTTTTGGCGGGAGACGAGGGAATCAGCAGGATCATTCCGGTTGTCTTGATTGCTGCCGGATGTGTGTGCTGGGGTTTTGACAATCACTTCACAGCCCTCATCGACGGCATCTCACCGGCTCAGACCACCTTGTGGAAGGGCGTCGTTGCGGGAGCGTTCAACCTGCTTATGGGCGGCGCGGTTGCCGGTGGTGCGGGACAACCGACCATGATTTTTGCAGCGCTGCTGGTTGGTGCGGTTTCCTATGGACTCAGTATTACACTGTACGTCACCGCGGCACAAGGACTGGGGGCTACCCGCAGTCAAATGGTCTTTTCGGCCGCACCATTCTTTGGTCTGCTGCTATCTGTGACAGTTCTTGGCGAATCCTTCACCGGTGTTCAGGCGGTGGCTGCCGGAATTATTGTGCTCTCTCTCATGGTCCTGTTCAGCGAGAAGCATGCCCATGTCCACCGACATGATGCCGTGTTACACCAACATCGTCATCGACACAGCGAGGGCCATCACGATCACGCGCATGGCGGACTTGGACCCGCGGTGAGCCATGTGCACCGGCACGAGCATGACCCTCAAGAGCACGCTCATGAACACTGGCCCGATCTGCACCATCGTCATGGTCATGGAGATGACGACGAACCTCCGCCGTCCAAAGAGTAGGCATCGTCGGACTTGTTTCCACTCATAGAAATCGGAAAGAAAATTTCATTGCGCAAAAATGACTGTATATCGATTCTTTGATTCTATACATAACGGCTTAAATCCTTGCGCATACATAAACAGCGTTCTCGTCGATTGACCTGAATTTGAATTATAACGCCATCAATTCAAATGTCAGATAGGCCAGTAATTATGACGCTGTGTATAATCATATCAAGTGTCACTTCATCGTTTATCCTTCACGGCCCAAATAAAGAAATACTGAATCATCGCGAAAATCTGAATCGCCCCTTTCCTTGATACCGGAGGCAAGGGAGCGGATCGACGGCCAAAATCCTTGATCACATTTAGCAAAATAGTTTGGGCTAGTGTTGACATTGAATTTTATCTTGGTTAAATAAAACTGTTATAGATAAACAATGATAAGATATGCGATACCATCCGTTCTTAAATGCTCTAAGCGGCTTCATATTCGTGGAGCCGACATTAAGCCGGTATTTTTCTGTAATCACAAATGCAGAGTCAGCAATGAAAAATTTTTCAGCTTTTGTTTTAAGAATTCGGATAATAAAAATTATGGCAAAATATGCAGCACTGGCAGGTATCCTTCTGTTAATCGCCGGCTGCTCACAGTTGGGTCCCGATCTGGTTAAGGCAGGACGTAATGATTACAATATCGTCCTTCAGCAAACCGAGGACGAAGAAGTAATCCTGAATCTGGTTCGCGTGCGCTATGGCGACCGCCCGCTGTTTTTTGACGTCAGCAGCGTCTCGACGTCATTTACCTGGTCTCAGAATGCCGCCGCCAGTGGCACATTGTTGGAGTATGGAGGGACCGACCTCGCGCGAAATAACCTGAGTGTCCGCGGCGATCTTCAATATACGGAGCGTCCGACGATCACTTATACACCTCTTGGAGGAAAAGATTTCGTTAAAAGTGTCCTGACGCCGGCGGACCTGGACACCCTCATACTCCTATCGAACTCGGGTTGGAGTATCGAGCGCCTTTTGCGTCTGATGGCCAACCGCATGAACGGTCTTCCCAATGCACCGCGCGCCTCGGGACCGACACCAAGTGATCCGCCAATATATAAGCGGTTCGGCAGGGCAGCCAGGCTGATGCGCCAGCTTCAAATAAAGGGAATGCTGCGTCTTGGGTATCAGCAAATAGAAGACAAGGCCATCCCTGTGATGGTCATCGACGAGGAGGCCAGGTTTCTTAAAGTGACCCGAACACTCAAAGATTTGCTGGGGCTTGCAATCGAAAAGGATACTTTCATTATCGATGTGCGGGGTGATCGTCCTCGTCCTGAATCACTCGGTATTGACCTGCGCTCGCTTTTAGGCACGTTCTTTTTTGCCTCCCATGGCGTTGAGGTACCTGCTAATGATCTAGAAATGGGCCGTGCGATGACTACCAGTGACAATTCTGGAAAACCCTTTGACTGGTCTCTGGTCGTCGGGGATTTGGTTAGCGTCCGGTCTCAAGCCAGCAAGCCGGCCAATGCACAGGTAGCCATTAATTACCGGGGATCATGGTTTTACATAGACGATTCGGATTTGAACACAAAGTACTCTTTTTTGCTCCTCGATCAGTTAGCTGCTCTTCTTGGCGGGAAAGTCGAGAAGGCTGGACCATTGCTAACGCTTCCGGTTTCAGCGCCCTAATTCCAGCGCTAAACCTTCTATTTCCTGGACGGCGCCACTTGCCGTGCGGCATCTCCTGCGAGGGGATGCAAATCTTTGGAAAATGGCTGGACAAGGTATTGGACACGGGGCATCTTAGTGTTCGCGTGATCATGCCCCCATTTTTACTAACCAGAGAAAAGTAAATTTAGATAAAATTTGAAATTCCAAAATCGCAGGAAAGAGGGCCAAAAAAATCATGAATGACCAGGTGAAAAATAAACGAGGCATTTCCCTTTCCACCCAAATTCTCATAGGTTTGACGTTTGGCCTTTTCGTCGGCATATTTTTCG
>JASFSK010000394.1:0-5214 GCA_050114455.1 Desulfobacterales bacterium
AAGACGATCTGGCCTGGATGCGGTATTTACAGCTATGGCCGGGAATTGGACCAAAAACCGCTGAAAAGACTGTGGCGGTCATTTTGGCATCCAAAGCAGACACTGCATTGGAGGGATTGACCCTGCGGATGGGGAAGAATCATCCGGGAGTGATTGGATATAAAAATCTGATCGGTGTCTTATCCAAACCGCAAGAGGCCATTATCAGTGCGGTTCAGACCCTGGCCCCCGTTCTTGAATCCAGATATGACCGCTGGCATTTGCGACAAAAGGATCTCGAGCTGATTGCCACCATTGCCGAGCGCTACAGTTCCCTGTCAGAATTTATTGATGCCTTTACCCTGGAACCGATGACCAATACGGAGATTGACAGACTAGAATCCGAAGATGTGGTCACATTGATTACCGTGCATAGCGCCAAGGGAACCGAAGCCGCCACATGCTTTGTGGCCGGTGCCAAACAGGGCACCTATCCCCATATCCGAAGTTTCGGTGAGCTTGAAGCAGAAGAGGAGGAACGTCGAATTCTATATGTTGCGATGACACGGGCAAAAAATGAGCTTTTTATAACGCGTTCAACCGATCATCGAAGCGGCTATTGGGTGGTAAACTCTCCGACGGAAGGCGAAGAATACTTCCTGGCAGATGTGCCGCCAGACCTTGTCACACACAAAATTGAAGGCTGGTCACCGGCCGAAGCCGTCGGACTGACTTCGCTTAAAGATATCTACTAAGGAGCAGAAACCAGTGTCGATTAACTCTCACATAGTGTTTTTGACTACCGGCGACCTGGACCGCACGGCGCAATTTTATGAACAAACGCTGGGATTGAGTTTGGCGCTGGATCAGGGAAAGTGTCGGATTTACCAGGTGGCCCGGGAATCTTTCTTGGGATTTTGTGAAGCAGACACGCTGCCAGCCACGGAGGGCGTGATGGTCACGCTGGTGACCGACGATGTGGATGGATGGTATCGGAGTCTGCGATCCCGTGGCGTGCGGATGGAAAAAAAGCCCTGCTACAATCCGGACTTCAAGATTTATCACTGCATATTTCGGGATCCTAACGGATACAGGGTCGAAATTCAACGGTTTGAGGATCCTCGTTGGAATCAGCCACCACCCGCAGAGCTGGGAGTGTGAGGATAACCAGTCGAAGAGGCCCTCTAGATCTAACGACACGGGCCAGAATTTATCAATGGCAGTCAATCTGTGCGAGCGTTCCTTTTTTCCCGCATGGTTTTTCCAAACCAGACGGTCACCCCAACTCGCCCGAAACCTGGAATAACTTCATAAACTTGCGATCAATATAATTTTTCAAGGCGAACCCGGGTTTTCCTCCCCATACCAAGGAATGCCAGTGAACAATGGCCGTTCCGTCCCCCATATTAAGGGCCAGCAAAACTGATTTCTGGGGAACAAATGTTTGCAGCGCTTGGCCGTTCAAAGTCCCCAGAAGATTATTCAGCAGGATGGGATTCTGGCGGACGGCGTAGACCCCTACTTTGGCCAGGGGTTGGGGCTCAAAGCTGATGCAGTCGCCGCCACCGTAGATTTCCGGATATTTCACGGACTGCAGGTAAGAATTTACCAGCATCCCACCATCCGGGCCAGTGGGCAGCCCTGAGTCTTTAAACAGTTGCGATGGCTTGACACCGATTGCCATGAACACCATATCGCTTTCCAAAACAGCTCCGTTGTTCAATTCAACCGCACCGGCCTTGACGGCAGACAGTCGGGCCCCCTCGATCACTTGCACATTCCTGCCGTCCAGTGATTTCAGCGCGCGCTGCCTGACACTGCCTTTGAACTGGTCGAGCAACCGCTGGCCGGCGACGAGTGTAATCCGGCTCCTGCCCGATTCATTTCTGACCAGGCGGTCCAGGTTGCCGGCAATTTCAACCCCGGTGGGACCGCCTCCGACAACAGTCGCTTTTAATTCTTGGGTTTTTAAAAGATCGCTGACTTTGCGGTTGGCAATGAGAAGATTTTCGATGGGCTTGACCGGAAAAACGATATCGTTGGCCAGCATCGATTCATCCACAGGAACAAAACTGCCGGTATTCAGAGAGATGACATCATAGGGGATCTTCCTGCCGGACTTCAACGCGATCGTTCTTTCTTCCGGCATGACAGCGACAACCTTGTCCTCAATAAAACCGGCACCCCGGTCTTCGGACAGTTTCCTGACATTGAAGCGAATCTCCTCGGGCCGGTAGATTCCAGACAGCATTCCGGGCCCCATTCCGGAATAATAGTGAAGCGAGCTTGAACTCACAACGGTGACCTCGTGACCGGATTTCTTGAATTCCTTCAAGTTTTTTAAAACGGTCAAATGTGCATGGCCGGCACCAACGATAACGAGATGTTTGCCCATGTACTCACCTACTTTGATTACAATTGGTGGCAGTGCATAATTGCATTCAGGAAGACAAAGAGAATAAGTTCAGAACCAATCGCCCATATTGGTCTGGTTGATACGATCTTCGATCCGTCTGTTGCCTCAAATTTTACGACACATCAGTAGACCTGAATTTACCGGTTCATCAAATCTTCGATTTCTTCGGCCTCGCGCGGTATATCCGCCGTCAGGTCTACCGGTTCTTTTTCGGTGATCAAGATGTCGTTTTCAATCCGGATTCCGATGGCCTCATCCCTGATATAAATACCGGGTTCACATGTGAGCACCATTCCGGGTTCAAATTTCCGATACCTGTCACCATAATCGTGAACATCAAGACCCAGATGGTGGGAGGTGCCATGGGGGAAATACTGTTTGTAAAGCGGCTGCGTTTCGGATTGCTTTTTCACCTTCCCCGCATCCAGCAAACCCAACCCAATCAGTTCGCTTTCCATGATGCTGCCAACCTCGCGGCTATACGCTTCAAGCGTGTTTCCTGGCGTCAGCATTTGAATAGCGGCTTTGTGTACTTTTAGGACCGCATTGTAGACCTGCTTCTGCCGTTCGGAAAAGCGTCCGCTTACCGGAACCGTGCGTGTCACATCGGCCGCATAGTTGGCGTACTCTGCACCGAAATCTATTAATACCAAATCGTCTGGGCGACACTGTTTATCATTCTTGACGTAGTGCAGGGTGCAGGAATCCACACCTGAAGCAACGATGGTTTCAAAAGCGGGCCCCCGCGAGCGGTTTCTCAAAAACTCGTGATAAATCTCAGCCTCGATCTCAAATTCCCAAACCCCCGGTTGGATAAAATCCAGCAGGCGACGAAAGGCTTGATCGGTGATCCTGGCGGCCCGCTTGATCAGATCCACTTCCATCGAAGATTTAACCGTGCGTAAATCCTGCATGATCGGTGCCAGTCGCCGGTAACGATGCAATGGGAAGGCATCGCGACACCACTGAATGAAGCGTTTATCCCGCGTTTCCACAGCGGCGCCCGCTCGCAGATGTTCATTGGTGTTGAGATAAATCCTTTCGGATTGAAAAACAAGAGGATTAAAAACATTGTGGAATTCCGTATTCCAGTATACTGTTTGGATCCCGGAGACGTTTCCAGCGTCCTCTTTGGTGTATTTTTGGCCTTCCCATAGGGCGATTTGTTCGTTGGTTTCCTTTAAGAACAATATCTCCCGGTGCTTTTCTTCCCTGGCATCCGGGCAGATAACCAGAGTGCTCTCTTCTTGATCGATACCGCACAAATAGAAGATGTCGGTCTGTTGGATGAAAGGGTGAACACCGTCTGCGCTGGTGGGCATAATGTCATTTGAATTGAAAACGGCAATTGAATCCGGTTTAAGCTGTTCAACAAACCGTTTGCGGTTTTGGACAAACAAATCACTGTCGATCGGCAGATATTTCATGTCATTCTTTGTGCCCTAAGTCATGGGCTTCTTTAAATTCATGCCACTCGTCGTGGTCTATATTCCCATCTCCGTTCAGATCGATTGCCTTAAATACTTCCGGCACGGCCTGCGGGAAATGGGCTTTAAATTCAGCCCAATTGACCAGATCATCTCCATCAGCATCCATATCCGGGAAATGGGCATTGAAGCCCTTGGGGTCCGGCAAATTATCCTGATGGTGTTTGGGTTGCGAGGTGCAGGCCGCCAAAAGGCCGATCACAACAGAAAGACTCAAAAAAAGTAAAAGTTTCTTCATTTCAGGTTTCCTCCATCCGCGGACATGTTTTCAAACCATGAGTATTTGTCTAACAAAAATGGTTTAGATTGCAATATCCAAATATAGCGGTTAATCCCGAATCGTCAAGCTTGGATTGGAATCAACTCTCTGGCTAAGTTTTCAAGAATAGACTTTATAGCGGAAGACTGCGGGCCTGTCCATAACACAATTGACAGAACTCAAACCATTCGATAGTTTGGTGACGTCAATACCCCCTAAAAGTTTACGGTGGAATAGGAGGCATAACCCATTCATTAAAAGAAAAACACAGCACAAATTCAGATTGAGCGGACCTTGGTTGAAAGTTGAGATATCAGAAATTGAGATTAGAGAATCCGGTAACCCGAATCAAGTATTAAGGAGAAAAAGATATGAGCGCGAGCATGGAAATTCGCTTTCCGGGAGGTAGAAAAGTTTATTCCGACTATAAGGGCTTTACAGTAAAGACTGACCAAAGCAAAGAAGATGGCGGTGATGGCACTGCACCGACCCCCTCTGATCTGTTTTTTGCAGCCTTAGGCGCCTGTATGGGGCTTTACGCCCTCGATTTTTGCACAAAGCGCAAGATCGACCCGGATCAATTAAACGTATCCGTTGATTTACAGTCCCATGAAAAAACCCATGTGGTTGAAAAAATGACCTTTAATATTGATCTTGGACCGGATTTTCCACCAAAATACGAATCGGCCCTAATTCGATCCATGAAACTTTGCTATTTAAAACAGCATTTTGATCAGCCGCCCCAATTTGAATTTGTAACCCATCCAAAATGATCCCAAAATATAAGGCCCTGGTGTCATCGGATTGGAATGGGTGCCTGGCGCCCAGCGGGCCATTTGATTGCATCGCGTTTGTGTATCCGCACCTGGCAACCCAACTGGCGGCGATTTTCAGCCAATACACCGGCAATCTCATCTCTTTGGGTGAAGCTGCCAATCAAATCCGTCAATTATTGCCCGCACCCATCACCCCACAGCAAATGGATGCATATCTGGATGAATCCTTTTCCACCTATACGGCAGTACCGGAACTGATTGAATGGTGCCTGGGCCATAACATTCTGTTTATGATCA
>JASFSK010000395.1:0-5198 GCA_050114455.1 Desulfobacterales bacterium
CAACTACCTTGTTTTATAAAGCCTTATTTCGTGGTGATTGTTTGACTGGCACATGTCAACAGATTAAAATAAAAATCCAAAAGTTCTTTTATAGACTTAATATCCATAAAAGAGAGAATATCAATGATCATCAAACCCGTCATTCGCCGCAATATTTGCATCAACGCGCATCCCCTCGGATGTGCCGCCCAGGTCAAGGCTCAGATCAATTATGTCACCCGCCGTGACAAGATAGAGGGTCCCAAGAAAGTGCTGGTTATCGGCGCTTCCAACGGCTATGGCCTGGCTGCCAGGATTGTCTCGGCCTTTGCGTCCGAAGCCGCAACCATCGGCCTCGGCTTTGAAAAACCTGGCAGGGCAAACCGAACCGGAACGGCCGGGTGGTATAACATCGAATCATTCAGGCTCGAGGCGGATAAGAGAGGCTTGCCAGCCTGGAATTTCAATGGCGATGCATTTTCAGACAAAACCAAATCCGCCATCATCGACCTTATCAGGGACAATCTGGGTGCCATCGATTTTTTAGTTTACAGCATCGCTGCTCCTAGAAGGATCGATCCAGCAACCGGCGAAATATACTCTTCGGTCATCAAGCCCATCGGAAAGGCTTTCACTGCCAAATCCGTCGATTTTCTATCCGGTGTTATCAGCGAAGTTTCCGCTGAACCGGCAAGCGCTGAAGAAGTTACCCATACCATCAAAGTGATGGGCGGCGAAGACTGGATGCTCTGGATTGAGAAACTAATGAATGATAATCTACTTGCCAGAGGGTTTAAAACCATTGCATTTTCCTACATCGGTTCTGATCACACCCGTTCTTTGTACCGGGACGGCACCATCGGCGCCGCCAAAAAGGACTTGGAGCAAAAAGCCGAGCAGATCAATGATATGCTTACTGCCGTTGACGGCAAGGCCCTGATCAGCGTCAACAAGGCCCTGATCACCCGCGCCAGTGCGGTCATACCGGCTGTTCCCCTGTATACCGCCCTGCTCTATCGGGTCATGAAAGATAAGCACCTGCACGAGGGCTGTATCCAGCAAATATACCGGCTTTACCATGATTTTCTGTTTAGCGGAAGCACTCCCAAGGTGGATACCGAAGGACGAATCCGGATTGATGATTGGGAAATGCGTGCAGATGTCCAGCGTGAAGTTGCTGACCTCTGGCAAAAAATTGATCAAGAAAATATCGGGGAGATGGCCGACCTCCGGGGATTGAAGGAGGAATTTCTGCGGCATCACGGATTTGGCATGCCCGGAGTCGATTACTCACAAGATGTGAAACCGGACATATTTTAATCCAGGTTTCTTATCCTAAAACTTGCTGACTTTGATCATCGAACAAATGATTTTTTTGGGTTCGGTAGGCATGGTTTAAATCTTCCGTCTTCGTCTTGGGCCCAGGGCCAAAATAAGAATCGAAATCACCAGCAGAAATACAAAGTTCATGATCCAGCCGGGTCGGTAAGATCCGGTTCTATCGAAAATGAATCCGCCGAATATCGGACCCAGAGCACCGCCGATACCCGTTGAAAAAAGGGTAAGCATCCCATAGGCAGCCCCAAGGACATGTCTGCCGAATCGATCCGAAATCAGATAGGGTATCACCGGTGCCAGGGAGCCGTATCCAAATCCATAAACTAGGGCAAACCCGTATACCATGGCAACACTGGTTGCCCGGTATAGCAGAAACATGCCCACTGCCATCAACAAGAAGCCCAGGGCAGCGGAATATTTGGCGTCACGGATCCGATCGCAAAGCCATCCGAAAAAAAACTTCCCACCACTTCCCATAATGCCAATAAACCCGATCGCCGCAGCGGCCTCGATTTTATCGATCCCGATATTGATTGCATATGGCACTTGATGCACAAACGCCATCATTACCGTCATGACTGCAAATACGTTACAGGTCACCAGCAGCCAGAAACGAGAGTCTGATAAGATCGGTTTCAGAGACGGTTTGTCGATGCTGCCGTCGTCAGGCTGGATGTCAGCCTTTTGATGAGTTAAAGGACTGCCATCCGGCTGCCAACCATAATGTTCTGGATTGTCTTTGCCCATGAATATCTGGGACATTACAATTCCAATAATACATGTCAGGGCGCCAATGCATAGGAAACCGACCCGCCAACCGAAACTTTTAACGATATAGCCGGCCAGCGGCGCCATGATCATTGTACCCAGTCCGATCCCCATAGCGGCAATACCGATGGCCATACCCCGCTTCTTAACAAACCACTTTCCGATGGAAGCTGCACAGGCAACGGCACCACTGCCTGCCGAGCCGATACCGACGAGGACGCCATAGGACAGGTAAAGTCCCAGAGGTGATTTGACGAAGCTTGCCGCTATGAAACCTGCGGTCATAAAAAGTACACTAACGGTGGTAACCCATTTGGGGGCGATCCGGTCCAACAGCCAGCCTGCAAAAACACCGCCGCTGGCATACATCAGCAAATTAATGGAAGCGGCCAGGGAAATAACCGTCATGGGCCAATCGTATTCAGCGAACATGGGCTTGACAAATACCCCGAAGGAATAGCGGGCGCCGTAAATTATGGTAAGCATGATAAAGGAGCTGAAAACCACATACCATCCCCAAAAGACGGGTTCTGTTCCATGGATGCGTATCGGCCTGGGAATAATAATCTTACTAAAGTTCCACATGATCCTTGTTCAATACCGAAACTATTTGTCTTCGACCGGGAATTCTGACCGAAACCAATCCCGCCATCCGCCCTTGAGAGCGTTGACATTGGTGTAGCCTTTGTCCATCATCTTGCGTGCCAGACCGGCACTGGTAGCTTCATTCGATCAGGCGCAATATAAAACGAATTTTTTGTCTTTGGGGTAAGCTCCGGACCATTGATCAAAATCATTTCGATTGGCCAGTTGGGCAACCCAATACTGACAACGATAATACTCAAGTAGCGAATAAGCAAACCGAACATCTCAGCGGAGATCCCAGGTTCCTTGAACCATTGAAATATCCCGCCTACGGCAAGAAAAAAAGCCGCTAACCGTGTCTCAATGCCAGCTTTTCAAACATGATTACAAGTCCGGTGGCAAGTGTATAGATGGATTCAATGCTGAGATTCTCTTCCACCTTTGAATCAAAAAAGAGGTTGAGATCCGATTCCAGCTCATCCTCAGGCCTCCAATAGCAAATCAGAATCGGCACTTTCGGCAGTGGATGCAATACAAGGGAAATATCAGATTTATAGTGTTTTTCTACCTGCCTGCCGTTGAAAAGATGGACCATGTCCTCAAATAGATCCGTATAGGTATCAGCAACCTTTTTAAGGGGTTTTTCACATCTCTGGGCAAATAGCCGCTGCCAGGTTTTACCGCCTTCCAGTTCCCTGAACGGAACCCATGTGCCTGTAACAGAAGTTCCGGCGCCCGCAATGATATAGTCGAACACCGGCATCGCTATCCAGGTATGGATATGGATATCTGTGAATATATTACCTTTTATGTCGACACTAAAGTCCTTGCCAAGACACTTGATCGTCAATTTTTCATTGGTAAATTTTGCACCCAGTCTCCTGGCTGCCGAACTCAAATCTATCTCTCTGATTTTCTTCTTTAATTGTTCGATCGATTCGAGTTGCATTTGTTCGGGGCGCATCTGATTGACTCCCACCGGGCCATGCTGCTCAATTATCTTTCCATCCAGTTGGGGACATTCATCGAGCCGCTTTTGCCCCTGAAAAACTGCAGCGGCAAACGCCAGACATGTCGGTTTGTTACATTTTCTACAATTTGATTTATCAAGCAACTTGAATACTTCCATGGCATTTCTAAATGGCTGCATAAACCACCTCTTTGGTAATTGCATGAGTTTAGTCGATCGGCAACCCCGCTGCGGCCGCCGGGCATCAGGCGATCGACACAGGCACTGCCCCTGGATTTTAACGCCCCTGTTTTGGTCGCCAATTTCATCAAGGATTTCTGAAGTCCATTACCATATCCCAATACAAATTTTGATACAATGGGCATCGCGTTAGGCACAAACCAAAATATTCTGATCCAATTTTTATGTTTGCGCTTTGACAAATTAAGCTGATAAAAAGGAGAAATCACTCATCATCGAATTGGAACCGGATATGATACGCTGCCTGCTGAAGGCTAAATCTGAAAAAAGGCGTTGATTTTGAATCAAATTGCAAAAACTGCATTTTTGGCCATTCTGGTGATTTCAGCGGCTTATCACTCAATATACGCTGAGGAGAATTCGGACGGTGAAAATCACAACTGGTTATATGAAATTCGAATGGGCATCCTGGCTCACGATGTCACCCTCTGGAGTCGTACGCGCGAAGAAGGAGGCGTTGACGTTAACGCCGAATTTATATTCGGGTTTCCAGGCTCTGAGCTATTGTCCGGTGTTGTATACTCGAATTTGGGCCTGAGTCTGAATAGTAGGGGAGATACGAGCAAGGCCTACGCCGGACTGTTATGGGAATATATGTGGCAGTCCGATATATTTTTCAATCTCGGTCTTGGATTGGCTGTTCACGATGGTCAGTTGGATTCCAGTGATGATAAAAAGGCGCTGGGATCGCGGATTCTCTTTCGGATACCGATTGAATTCGGACTTTTGTTTACAGAGCGCCAGGGCGTATCGGTTATGTTCGATCATGTATCCAATGCCTATTTGGCCGACCCCAATGAAGGCCTTGATACCATCGGCGTTCGCTATATCTATCGATTTTAAGGACCTTCCATCTTTGAATATGGCCGACCAAGTGACACTAAAAAATCAGATCGACATCATGGCCATGGCTATTTTGGTCGTCCTATCGGCCAGCTGGGGGCTGCAGCAAGTGGCCATAAAGATTGCCTATCAGGGTGTTCCGCCAATCCTTCAAGCCGGCATACGCTCCGTCGGCGCCACCATTTTGCTCTGGATCTGGATGTCAGCGCAACGGCAGCCGATCTTTGAAAGAGACGGAACCCTGTGGTGGGGAATTGCAGCCGGTCTGCTCTTCACTGCCGAGTTTATAATGATCTACTGGGGACTCGAATTTACCAGCGCCTCACGAGCCGCCATTTTTATCAATACAGCGCCGTTTATCGTCGCGCTGGGTGCCCAATTCTTTATCCCCGGTGAACAGCTGCGGCTGGTTCAAATTGTCGGATTGTGCAGTGCATTTGCCGGCATCGTCGTTGCGTTCAGCGAATCGGCAACT
>JASFSK010000396.1:0-5190 GCA_050114455.1 Desulfobacterales bacterium
CGGTGAAGTGCAATGCTTCTTCGTTCGATCCGAATATGGTCGCAGATATGGTTCTTCGGCCGGGAAACCGCAGCTGATGCTTGCCCCGGTTTGGTCGGTCTGCAGGTTTTTGATTGCATAGTATTCCTTCGAGCTTCGTTGTTCCTAAGATTCCGGCTTTTGCGGACTGGTCAGCTCATAGGCGATAATCGTACTTTTGGGCTCGGTCAGCAAGACGACCCCTCCCGCCTTGAGGATCAGGGCCGCAATCAGTTCATCCTGTCCGTCATTGTCGAAGTCTCCGATGCTATAATCGGGGATGTAGCCGGTCATGGTGCGGGTTTTCCAGTTGGGCCGCAGACCGACGCCGTCCCAGGTGAAGGCTTCGATGTGCGTCTTGGAAAATTTCCGGAATGCCAATCTGCGGCCGGTTAGATCGTGGTTTTTAACGGCAATGACCTGACTTTCCTTGTTGGCCGGGTTTTGCCAGACCACCAGCCGCATGGGGAAATACTGTTTGTTGACAACCTGGCCCGGGTCTTCCAGGGGGGCATCGAAATACATCATGCTGCCGCCATAGCGATCGGCGCTTTCCCACAATGTATTGCCGGACGGCTCCACGATGCGGATGTGATCGTTGTCGCGATAGGCGATGGCGGTTTCCTGGTCGTCGTTCAACACATCTCCGATGGTCAGGCCCAACAGGTTGGTGTTGCGCGGGGTTTTGATCGTATCGGTGGGGACGTAGTCGCCATTTTGCCAGATCATTTCGGAAATAGTGCCGGAAAAGGTCTCGCCGATCCGGGGCTTCTGGCCCAGTAAAATCCGGCCGCGGGTGGGGGTGTCCGCCACCCGGTAAATCCAGAAGCTCCCGTCTATGATTTTGTTGAAATTTGCCCCGTCGAATTCAAGGACATATGAATTCAGCATGGCTCTAGTGGCATTAAAGCTGGTGACAAAAATCTCGGGATAATCATTGCCGTTGATATCGGCAACGTCCACGCCGGTCAGATTTTGAGTGCTGCTTTCCTTGATTTCTGCAATTTTGCGAAACGACCCCCCCTCTGAACGAAAAACAACCACCGAATGGGGGGTGATCGTCACCGTTTCGATCTTGCCGTCACCGTCGACATCCCCGATCGCAACCCCGTTGATCAAATACTTGAAATTCGGACTTTTCCAGAACCGGGCCTGGGATTCCGGGGCGGTTGATGAAATGATCCCGGCGGCACCGGCGGGTGCCTGATTGCTCTGGTCGATGAAGCCGTCCTCTTTGAGAACGTTTTCGGGGTGGGCGTAAATATCCGCTTTTTTCTGGGCCGGCTGGGGCTGCGCAGCAGGCGGCGCTTTGGTTGCGGTCTGGGTCTGGCGGCCGAACATTTTGTCATTGATATCGGCTGCCATTTGATTGATTTTGGTAATCACCGCGCCCAAATCCTGGCTTTGATCAAAAAAGGCCATGGTGGGCTGGCCGCCGGTAATATCCACCATTTTGGCATCGATACTGACATTGTCTCCCAGAACCGTCAGGCTGCCGAAAAGGACGAAATCCGCATTCAGGCGGGTGCCGATGCTGCGGGCGGCGGCCTCATTGATGGTACCGGATGGCGCGTCGGATTTCAAAACCTCCTCTACCTTCGCCCGGCTGATGACCTCGACCTGGCCTTCTTTGGCCAGACGGGTGGAGAGCATGTCGAAGATGCCGTTTCGCAGAAACGAAAGATCTTTTTCCGCATTGATTTTGAACGGCAATAGGGCGATACGCTTGGGGCTTTGAGCGTATGCCGGGTTGAAGGCCATCAGCGACATCACCAGCAAACCCATTAGGAATGAATAGATTTTGGTCGAATTTGATGCGCCCCGAGAAAAATATCGTTTATTTTTTTTCCCTTGCCCGTTGTCCGTTGTCCGTCGCAGCGTATTTTTGATTAATTTTTTATATCGGTTTACTAATAATTCCATATACTTCGTCCTTTATGTGAAACTGGTACAGAAGTTTTAGTTTATTTTCAGCAGTCTTTACTGATCGGTGGGAGCGGCTTTCAGCCGCGATTAAAATGGAACTTTATCATTTGAAATCGCGGCTGCCCCGCTAGAATGCAGCGGGATGCAAGCAAAAGCCGCTCCCACAAGCCAATTAAATAATCGATTCAAGACTGCAAAGTTTCTTGCCCGATCAGACGGGCCGTTATTTTGGCCAGCGCCGGCGCTTATTGGTCGTTTTCATTTGGTTCGCCTATCTTCTTGTGCTAAAACTTTGAAAATAGCATCAACCCCAGAGAACCCAACATCATAAGATTAAAGCCATTGTGTCTGAAACAAATGTGTCATTTTTCACGTGGATATATTTCCTTGTAATCCTTGAATTCTTCCTCCAAATGACTCACTTCAATATGATCTAGTAGACTCAATTCAGATTCCAGGTTGCTTTTAAACGTATCAATATTCTTTTTAAGTTTTTTTTCTTTAATAAACAAAATAAAATCCAACACTTCATTTAAAGCAAAAGGAGGTAGCCCTTTCGTTTCTTTTAATATCAATTTTTCTATGTGTTTCATTTGGTTATTCCTCCAATTAAAATCAGCTGCCACCAGCAGAGTCCGTTTTTTTTATCGGCATTTTTCGGATTTACTCATTTTGTTGATCGGTAAAATAAGCTCAAATAGCATATATTCGAATGCGGCATATATTAAAGATGCTTTATCAACCCTCCATCTTGGGTTTATCCGTACTCTGGATACCCGCCTGCGCGGGTATGACAGCTGCGTCAGGCGCTATTGTCATACCCGCGCAGGCGGGTATCCAGAGGAATTAATTAATTTCATCATACAAATCTTTCCAGTGTGGATTCTTTTCTTCTATCAATCTCAGCTTCCATGCCCTTCGCCATTTTTTTATTCGCTTTTCTCTGGTAATCGCACTTTCGGCGTCATTGTAGATTTCGTAATATACAAGCATTTTTACATTGTATTTTTTAGTAAAACCTGGAACAGCATTATTTTTGTGCTGCCAAATCCTTTTGACCAAGTCTGAGGTTACGCCGGTATACAATGTGCCGTTTCTTTTGCTTGCCAAAATATAAACGAAAAAGTTCTTATCCATTATGATCAATGTCTGGATTCCCGCCTGCGCGGGAATGACAGCAACGTCAGTCGCTATTGTCATGCCCGCGCAGGCGGGAATCCAGTATTTATATCGTTTTTTTTGGATTTACGCATTTTTTAGTCCAGTAGGTTGGGTAGAGGCCACGAAACCCAACATCAAAATGACTATCAAGCAGACTCCCTGATCAAACATTCAGCATTTTCATCAAAATCTCATTGACCAACTTCGGGTTGGCCTTGCCTTTCGTCTCTCTCATGACCTGGCCGACGAAAAAGCCCAGTAGCTTGGTTTTGCCGTTTTTATAGGCGTCTACTTCCTTGGGGTGGTCGGAAATTATATTTGAGACCACATCCTCAAGCGCATCCGCGTCCGTGATCTGGACCAGGCCTTTCTCCTCAACGATCTGTTTGGCTGTTTTGCCGGTGTTTCCCATTTCGTCGAAAACCGTTTTAGCGATTTTTCCACTGATGACACCGTCTTCAACCAGGGCCAGCAGCTGGGCCAGATCTTCAGGGCTGACCGGAGACCGATCGATGGATTTTTCGAGGGTATTCAACATCCCCAGCAAAGCGCCCATGACCCAGTTGCTGACCTGCTTGGGACGGGAAAATTGGGCGACACAGGCTTCAAAATAGTCGGCCAGGTCACGGTCGGAGGTCAACAACACGGCATCATATGAAGGCAGACCGTACTGATCCATGAAGCGCCGTTTTTTTTCATCCGGCAGCTCCGGCAGGTCTTTTTTAATCTTCTGGATCCAATCGTCGTCGATGACCAGGGGAAGCAAATCGGGGTCCGGAAAATAGCGGTAATCATGGGCTTCTTCCTTGCCCCGCATGGAAGTGGTCTTATTTTTGTGCGGGTCCCAGAGCCTCGTTTCCTGGACGATCTGTCCGCCGTCCAGCAGGACCTCTTGCTGGCGGCTGATTTCGTACTGCAGTGATTTTTCCACGTGTTTGAAAGAGTTCAAATTCTTGAGTTCCGTGCGGGTGCCGAGGGTTTGGGAGCCCTCCGGACGAACCGATACATTGGCATCGCAGCGGAAGCTGCCCTCCTCCAAATTGCCGTCGCAAATGGACAGGTAGCGTACGATGGCTCGCAGCTGCCGGAGATAGGCGCCGGCCTCTCCGGGGCTGCGAATGTCCGGTTCGCTGACGATTTCAATCAGAGGCACCCCGGTGCGGTTGAAATCCACCAGGCTGACAGGCCGATGGGGATCGTGGCCCAGTTTGCCGGCATCTTCTTCCATGTGGATACGGGTGATGCCGATGCGCCGGAAGCCGCCATTGACCTCGACATCGACGAACCCATGCTCGGCAATCGGCAGCTCGTACTGGGAAATCTGGTATCCCTTGGGCAGGTCCGGGTAAAAGTAGTTCTTGCGGGCGAAACGACTTTCATGAGAAATCCGGCAATTGGTGGCCAGGGCCATGCGCAGGGAGTATTCGACTACTTTTTTGTTGAGAACGGGCAGCACCCCCGGCATCCCCAGGCATACCGGGCAGGTGTGGGTATTGGGCGGTGCGCCGAAAGAGGTCGAACAGGCACAAAAAATCTTGGTGTTGGTTTTTAGCTGGGCGTGAACTTCAAGCCCGATGACCGGTTCTATTTTCATGGGTATCGCTTTGATATTCATTTATATTGACAAAATCGATTGAATACTGGATTCCCGCCTTCGCGGGAATGACAGTAAAGGTTGATTTAATGGGGCCACTTAAGGTCATATTTTCCTTTATATATTGCGAGATCGAACTCCATTAATTGCATTTGAATGCTCGCTTTTATTGACGTCTGCTTTCAATATATAACGTGTCCGGACAAAAATCTTGGCCATTCTTCCACTGGATTGTACCCATAAATGGTTTTACCGAGTTGAAAACTTGAAGGTTTCTTAATTCCTTGAATATTCCCTTATCTAAATAAGGCTTAACATCGAAAATTCCCTCTTCTCCATTGTCAAATATCAGACGCACGGTATAATTTGAATTTGGCGTAACTTTTTTCACTCTTGGATTCATTTTTAACCTCATTTGAGTGGATCTATTTTAACAGAAATAATGTACGATCGTCGCAATTTAGTCAAGAATATTCCAGCTCCTTGCAGGG
>JASFSK010000397.1:0-5179 GCA_050114455.1 Desulfobacterales bacterium
CATCTTAGTGGCCCGTGATGTCGACACGCTGGATCAGGCCAAGGAGGCACTCGTCAAAACCGGCCGCAAAATCCACACCTGTTCTTTTGACATGAGCAAGGTCGAATCAATCGATGACATGTTCGACGCCATCGTTAAAGACACCGGCGGCGTTGACATCCTTGTCAACAATGCCGGCGCCACCCGCCGTGCGCCCGCTGAAAAGATATCTGATGAAGATTGGAATTTTGTTCTTAACCTGGACGTGACCTCGGTGTTTTTCCTTTGCCGCGCTTTCGCCCGTCGCCGGATCAAGAACAATCAGAAAGGCAAAATCATCAATATTGCCTCTTTGATGAGTGAAACCGTACGCGAGGACAACGCGCCTTATGCCGCCTCCAAAGGTGCCATTCGACAATTGACCAAGGCCTTGGCCGTGGACTGGGCAAAATATGACATCAATGTCAATGCCATCGGCCCGGGCTTCATCCAAACCGATTTGACCCGGCCGTTGTGGGAGGACAAATCATTTGACAAATGGCTGAAATGGAAAACCCCCCAGGCCCGGTGGGGCAAACCGGAAGATTTGGGCAATGCGGCAGTTTATCTGGCCTCAGAGGCGTCTGATTTTGTTACCGGCCAGACCCTGTACGTCGACGGCGGCCTTCTCAGCACTTTTGGACCCAGCTCCTGGTGAGAACCAGACATTCGGCGCCATAACATCGGCAATGATGCTTGTTAAATTTTGCAGCACTATCGTTTCGCCAGCAAAACATACAACCCAGAGAAATGCTTTGGCAAACAAAGGAATCGACAATGAAAATCACCACGCTTTTAGGGAGTGCCAAGAAAAAAGGAAACACAGCCACCGTACTTGGATGGGTCAACAACGAACTCCAATCATTGGGTCACGATGTTGAGGTCATCTACCTGAACAATAAATCTATTGGAGGTTGCCTGGGGTGTGCCAAATGTCGGGAGTATCCCAATCAGATCGCATGCGTCCAAAAAGACGATGCCATCGATATTATGGAAAAAATGATTGCCTCAGACGCAGTTCTTTACGCCTCCCCTATTTATTTCTGGGGATTTTCAGCTCAGCTTAAAGCACTGATCGACCGGGGCTATAGCCTGGTTACCAATTACCACAAACCAGGACACACATCGCTGATGGAAGGAAAACGTCTCGGCCTGCTGGTTACCGGGGCGGACAGCTATGTGGATAATGCCGAGGGCATGTTTGCCGCCTTTGACCGAATTGTGGGATTTTTACTGGCCCAAAAGACGGCTGAATTGTATGTGGGTGAATGCAGCGTGCCGGACCAAATCCCCGAAGAGGTTAGAAAGGGGGCTTTGGAACTGGCCCACGCCTTAATAAGGTGATGAATACAGGTGTTGGTAAAAGAAAAAAAGAAGACGTTCTGATTGGAGAAAGCCCTAGATGAACTTTAGACCCAGATTAAGCCTGTTGAGAAACAGGGATGTCGAACGAATTATCACCGGTGCCTATGAATTGCTGGCCGGCACCGGAGTGAAGATAAAAAACAAGGAGGCCCTTCAACTCCTGGCTGACCATGGTGCAAGCGTCAATTTTTCTACCCAGGTGGCTGCAATGCCGCTGGATCTCGTAGAAAAATGTCTGAAAACCGTTCCATCTTCATTGGAATTTTACAACTATTCAGGGGATCAAACCGTCAGACTTGAAGGCGATACGGTCCATTTTGTGCTGGACTCCGCCCCGATATATCTGCTGGACTCCGAGTCTAAAAAAATTCGAACTGCCAAAACCAAAGACATGGTTGATATTATAAAGCTGGTGGACAACCTTGAACATGTTGCCTGCATCACCGCCTGTGTGGTCCCCGATGATGTGCCCATCAATCTATGTGATGTCATCCGATTTCATCAAACCCTGATCTATTCTCATAAACCGGTCTTTGGCGGGGCATTTTCAATCGATGGCCTTCTGGCGGAAATAGAACTTCTGACGGTATTGGCCGGGGACAAGGACACCATGAGAAAAAGACCGAGGGTCTTCATGGCGGCCAATCCTTCAGCGCCCCTGATGTGGTCACCGACATCGGCCGGAAATTTGATCGATTGTGCCAAAAACAACATTCCCCTAATGATCATACCAATTCCTCTGAGCGGAGGAACGACCCCGGTAACCCTGGCTGGCACGATGGTTGAGCACACGGCCGAGTGCCTGAGCGGCATTGTCCTCAGCCAATGCACTCGCAAGGGCGCACCGATCATCTATGGGGGCGGTGCCACGGCTTTGGACATGCAGGAAGGAATCAACGCTGAAGGGGCCATTGAAACCAAAATGATGGCGGTAGCCAACAATGCCCAGATCGGTAAATATTTCAACCTGCCCACGGCCGCCAATTGCGGCAGAAATGACGCTGAAATGTTCGACGCCCAAGCGGCCACTGAATCAGGCTTTGGAATGCTGTTGGGGGCCTTGGCCGGCATCAACATGATCCGCGGGGTGGGGATGCTGGATCATGGGGGTGCCGTCTCCATGGAAAAAATGGTTTTCGATAATGAAGTCTGCGGCATAATTCAAAGATTGATTGAGGGGATAACTGTCACGGAAGAAACCCTTGCCGTCGATTTTATCAAAGACAACAAATTCAATGCCGCCGGTATTCTGGGATCCGATTTGACGTTTGATTGGTTTAAAAAAGAACTTTTTGTCCCGTCACCAGAGATTATCGGACGGACAAGCTACACGAAGTACGCTGCAGGTGGCTGCAAGGAAATATTTGAGCGTGCCAGAGAAAAAAAAGACCAAATCCTCAACGCATATCAAGCACCGCATATCGACCGGCACACACGCGATGAGATGAAACAGGTACTGATTAAGTATGCAGAAAAAAAGGGAGAAGAAATTCCAGGTTTCATCCTAAACGATTAATGAAAGGAGAGAAAAGGTGAATTTAGCAAGGTTTGCACGCAGACGCTACACGGAGGGACATACGCCAATTGAAGCAGCAGCACGATTTTCAAGCGTCCTGAGCGGTCCCAACATTTACATTAAAAGAGATGATCTTTTGGGACTGAGCGGGGGCGGCAACAAAACCAGAAAGTTGGAGTTTTTGGTGGCCGATGCCATCGACCAGGGAGCCGATACCCTGATCACCTGTGGCGCGGTGCAGTCGAATCACTGTCGGCTGACCCTGGCGGCCGCAGTCAAAGAGGGTCTTAAATGCAGACTTGTGCTGGAGGAAAGGGTTGCCGGAAGTTACCATCCCGGGGCCAGCGGCAATAACTTTTTATATCAATTGCTCGGGGTCGAATCGATTACGGTCGTGCCCGGCGGTTCGGATATGGCAGCCGCGATGCAAAAGGCGGCTGATGAGGTAGCCGCCCAAGGACGCAAGGCATATATCATCCCTGGCGGGGGCTCCAATCCGATTGGAGCCACCGGTTATGTGGCCTGTGCCGAAGAAATTTTGGCCCAGCTGTTTGATCTCGGCCTTAATATCGATCGGGTGGTGTGCGCCAGCGGGAGTACGGGGACCCACGCCGGCCTGGTGACTGGCTTTTACGGCAACAACGCCAATATCCCGGTCATCGGGATAAATGTCAGCCGTACCAAAGAAGACCAGGAACCCCTCGTCTATGATCTCATTCAAGAAACCGCCGCACATGTCGGCATTAGAGCCGAGATACCCAGAGAAGCGGTTGTGTGTTTCGGCGATTATGTGGGCCCCGGATATTCGCTGCCGACACCTTTGATGGTCGAAGCCGTTAAACTGTTGGCCCGCAGTGAGGGTATTTTGCTGGATCCGGTTTACACCGGCAAAGCCATGGCCGGCCTGGTCGACCTGGTCCGGAAAGGATATTTTAAATCCGACGAAAATATTCTTTTCGTTCATACCGGCGGTTCACCCGCACTTTATGCCTATCTTGACGCCTTTCAATAGCAACGACGGGATTATCTGATTTGTTTCCTGATATAATCTATCCAGTAAGGCATGAACAAATCAGCAAAGTGGTGTCTGCCATCCAACGATTTATATAGAAGCCCTTTTTTTATTAGCGAATCAAGAGACGCCTTAATTGAAGATGACGGGCCGATACCATGTTTTAGTTGAAAATCTTTTGAAAACGGCTTAGCAAACCGGTCTCTGCCCAAAGCGATAAGCAGGACTTTCTGCACTTGAGAGGCCGACCGCCAGAGCATTTCATAGTGTGGAGAGTCCTGTTTGGCGATGATCAAGGGAAGCTTTTCAATTAGAGATGGTGTGATCTGACGGGATTCAGAAGCGAAATCCCACATTACATTGCAAAGACGTTGGATGTTATAGGGAACGTCTTCGCCGATGTCAAAGACTCGTTCAATATCCTCCTTGGTTGCCTTATATCCGCCCTTCCGGAGCCAGTTTTGAATAAAATTCAGGTATCCCGGCCTTTCAATCGGTCCGAGTTCCATGATACGCCCCAATTTGTAAAACGCTCGCTTGCGGTCCCGAATCATGGAAAGCATGACCGACTGCTCGGACCCGGAAAAAACATAGCCGATAAAATTTTGTTTTTGAATTTCCGAACGAAGGGCTTTTTCGATGGTTCGGCCGTTGTATTTCTCTAAGTCAGAAAACTCATCAATGACCACCACCAGCTTTCTTTTCTTTTTCGCCGCCAATATCTCGGCGTGGCGCATTCCCTCTAAGAGAGCTGACAGTGCTTCTTTTTCTTCGATGGCAAGCTCCAAACCTGCGCTTAATGTTCCATCCTGATCGATGGATACCTTGGGACGAAGCTTCTGAAATCCGGCAAAAATTTTAAGAAGTTTATCCCTGTTCGTTTCCAGAGCCATTGATGTGAGGCTTGTCATTGCAACGGCCAAACTCCTGATATCCGGAAAAGCATTTAGATCGATATAAGCACAAGCAAATTTATTTCGTTCGAAGGAATCGATAAGATTTAATAACAGGCAAGTTTTGCCAAACCGGCGTGGAGAGACCAAAAACACGCGATTTAGGTTTTCCATCTCGCGTTTTAGTTCATTTATTTCGTTTTTGCGGTCCGCAAAGTGCACTCCCCGCACCACACCACCATACTTGAATGGATTTTCCATAGTCACACCGAATGATACGTCTTTTTCGGTTCGTTAATAGCGATACGTTATTAACGTATTATAGCTAAGGATAAATGTCAACCCGGAATTTACTCCATCAAAGCTTGTCTTAGG
>JASFSK010000398.1:0-5174 GCA_050114455.1 Desulfobacterales bacterium
GTAAACTACGCCTCCGCACAAGCGCTTGATTTCCTTGACCTTGGGCAAAAATCCGCATTTCTGGATTGGAAACACCAAAAGGTGCCCGTCATTGATAAAGGACTTTCATGGACGGGCACTATCTAATATTTTCTGAATTTGTATATTTCTTTTGCCAACCTGAAAAATTTCGGCTTTTTGAGATTGAACCAGCATAGCCAGAATGTGAAATATTAAGAAACCGTGGAAACCGGAAGCTAATCATACTTAAAGCCGCACTTAATTCTATGGCATGCTTATTTTTTTAATACTTGGATAAATTCATCTATTCGACAATAAGCGATTTAAATAATCACAATCCTTGATCATTGGAAGCCACTCGCTGACCGACGTTGAGAGGTCGCTTTTCGTCACTTGCCAGGTGCAGCGTTTGGGTTGGGAATGCAAAGTCGATTCCTTCGGCATTGAAGCGCCCCATGATTCGGGTATTGATCCAGGTGGCGTGGTCCAGATATCGCCAATAATCGGGCGGGTGGTACCAATAGATGACCAAGATGTTCAGCGAATCGGCATTGAATTCATTGAAGGAGACCCGCGGCTCAAAGTCCGGCCGGTTGATGGCCCAGTTGGGATGGAAGTCTCTCTCTATGTCTTCAATCATGGCAGCAAGCGCCGGTGGGGCTTCGTTGCTGTGAGAGACATTGGCCTTCTTTTTATCGGTGGTGACATGAATGGTTTTTTCATCCGGTGTTTCAGGTACGGACAGAATTTCCCGCAGGATCTCTATCGCACGGGTGATCTTTTCAGGCGGCGTGTCGTAAGTGATAGTGATGTTGAAGACACGCCGAATATAGGGCCTGCGGCCGATGTTCTCAATCTCCACCGCGGCCGCCTTTTCATTGGGAATCGAGGTCAGGTGCCCACTCAGCAGCCGGATCTTGGTCGAGCGCAGGCCGATCGCTTCCACAGTGCCTTCTTGTCCCAGAATATTCACGCGCTGGCCAACCCGGTAGGGTTTGTCCACAAAAATCATGAAGCTGCCGATAATATTCTCAAGCGTGGGCCGGGCGGCCAGCGCTAAGGCCAGACCGCCAATCCCCAGACCGGTCAACAGGGGTACTAGCGAGACCCCAATGCGGTACAGCGCGGTGATAAAGATGACTGCCGCCGCTATAAAGCCGAGCAGACCGAAAAACGCCCGCACATATGAGGCCTGAATACCCTCCGGATCGATCTTGGGTGAAGACACGATTGATTCGGCAATCGCCGGACCGGTAAAAAAAACGGCTGCTGAAACCAGAAAGAACCGAATCGTGGTCACCGTGTAATCCGTTACACTGAGCACTTCCCCGGTTAGATTGATCTGCGCGTCGAGTACATATTCTAAAAACTTAAGCAATCCGGCGACAAGCAGGCAAAATATAATCCGGTGCCAGTACCGCCTCGCAGGCGAATGCGTGGTGCCGGAAGGGGGGCGAAGCCCAAAAAAGAGCACCAGGGTAAGCAACAGCGTCAACAGCGAGAACACGATCAGGGCAACCCACTGCCAAATGGTTTGTGCGTAATACAATTTATTGGACCAGGCCGGCAGCAGGCGGCTCCATTTGGGCGGCAACAAACTACCGGGCGTGCTCTCAAAGAAATTCAGGAATCCAGGTGTTGTAAAAGCGTCCGATTTGTAAGGTAGGTGACTGACCTTACTAAAGAAATCACCCAGCCGGTCGATGGTTTGCGGTGTGAAAAGAAAATCCCCGGTGCGGGGACCCGCTTCAACCCGGGCGATCTCGATAGTGGTGTTGGGAACTTGCCAGCGTAAAAATCTGGGGTATTTTTTCTCTTCCAGCTCCTTGGCAATGGTTTCGGCATCGGGTATCTGATCGAATGGCGGCAATGCGATCCGGTCCAAAATCTCCTTTAACTTGAGCACCGCTTCGTAACTAATATCTTGCCGGCGGGCTATCGGAACCTCACTTAAGTTCAGGCACCAGATGGCACGCTCAAAGAGACCGGTGGCGTTATCCGCCATCTCCTCGACCTCGTCCAGAGTAAAAAACCCGGGTGACTGCAAATTTTTTTTGTGGGCCGCCATCAACACGCTATAAGACCGGTTGACATTATCGATAAAACTTGCCAGCGTTTCCCGAGGACTGGAGGTCCCCGGCGGCTTGAGTGGATGCCGGGCCGTGGCGCTTGCCAAAGAATGCTTTCCTATTGACGGTTTGGTTTCGGTTTTTACCGGGATAGATTCCTGGGCAATGGCACTGGTGACGACTATCCACGGGGTTAGAAAAATTAAAGTAAATCGAATAATTAATTTGCTGATTATCACAATCGTACCTCCTGTGATTCATTGCAAAATTTCTATGTACTCCGACGCGCGTCGGACAATCTTACGGATACATATCGATATACTAACAGAGCTATAGTGATGCCAAGAATAACTAACAGACAGAAAATTATAGCGCGATAGAATATGTAATCAATCATGGCCCTGCTCTCTTGCCCAAGTGTTTTGACAGCCTCATATAAGCCGGGTTGCCGATCGGCTTCCAATTGACCTGTCAGACCGATCAGCATGCGGTCAAGCGATTGGATCAGAAGGTTCGCCTCACGGGCCGTCTCGGTGAAATCTTTTGCGGCACCACGGTATGCAGCGATATCAATCGGCTCTGTGCCCTGCTTTTTTTCGCGGATCGGATCGAAACGGGAAACCAGGGTATCGATGGAATCCAGGGTCTCATTGGCACTGATTATCACCTCTTTGCCGACGGTTAGCATCTGCTGCAAATCACCGGTCAGGTTTCGAAACTGTTCGGTTTCAGCCCCGGCTTCCTTGATGATGGTTTTGGCCGTCTCCGGCAAGCCGGATGCGCTTGCGGCAATTGATTCGACCGATGCTGTCACCCGATTGGCATCTTTCAGGAGTCGATTCACATCAGGCTGGCTGACCATTTGAAGAAAGGCCAGCTGGAGCTGGCTATTGAGCATCATTTGCATGCGAGTCAACAAGAACCGGTACCGCTCCCCCAACATCAGCAGCTCCTCGGCTGCATTAGTGGCCTTTTTGACTCCGGAAAATAGACCTTTGGGATCCTTCAATCCCGTCTTGATTTCATCGCGGAAATCGGTGAAACGGACCGAGTACACAATCTGCTGATTGGGATTGGTTTTGCGCCATTTTGAAATTATATTCCGCAAATCACGCTGCTGTTCAGCAGTCAGAAACTGGCCGGCAATCTCCCATATTTTCTTTTCGAGAAGCCGCAACGTCTTGAGATGGTCTTGGGCCGGGCCACCGAATCTTTTGGGATACCAGTGCTCCTCCCATGCCATGCGCTGAAGGGTTACCATTACGGTCATATCCAAAATTGCAATGACCGAGTTTGGTTCAACGCTGATGTTGTACGCCGCCTGGATACCCTGAATCATCATATTGAAGGCAGCCAATCGATCTGTGTTATTTTTCAGCCGTTTTTGAAGCATTAGATTAGATTGAGTCACACGGGCGGCATAATTGTCTGCAAATGCCGTGACCAGCGGCAAGAGCTCAAAATTCGTCACCGATTCGTCATCTTTTTTCTTTTTTTTGCGGTCGGATCCGGTTAGAGATTTTCTTGAATCGGACTTTTTGGCCAGCATTTCGGCTCCAGCAGAACCGGTCAGAAATAAAATGGACAAAACAACAACGATAAATCGACCGGCTATACTCAGTCTTATTCTTATTCGCTTCTCCTTTTTATAATAGCCCAAACTCATTTTTCCCCCCGGTCAACAAATTTATCAATGACATCCGGAATAAATTCGATGATTTCATCAATCTTACCTGGCTTTGAAGGCAGAAAGGAGACCTTATCACCATCCATGACGATAAAGCCGACCGGCTCCACCCGTACCCCGCCGCCGCCGCCGCCAGCAAAGTTTCCATTTTTATCCTTAGATTTTTCTCTACCACCGCCGACACCGAACCCAATTAGTATCTTCGAGACCGGAACAACTTTCTTATCTCCCAGACCCACGGGTTTACCCACGACAGTTTCTGTCGTGGCAATTTTACGCAGCTCCACGATAATTGAAGCAAGCAAGTCTTTCAAGTTTTCAGACATTATCAGCCTCCTTTCTATAATTGTAGTATACAATGATGAGTTTCATTACGGGCAAGCGCCAGATAAAAAGCACTAGCTGAGTGATAAATTCATATATTCTAAAGACTGTGCCGGCAACGATGGTACCTCTCAATTTGTCTTCCATAAAATTCGGATGGTAAGACAATGAAAGAAAGTCATATGGAATCGCCCTACATGATTGAAAAAGGCCATATAACTGGCCTGTTAAGTCAGGTGAAGATAGCCCACCGGTTAGATTAATTTTAATATAGAGCCGATCATCAGATATTAGTATTGTTTGAGCAAAATGGGCAAAAGCTGTCAGAGTTCTCCTCAAAGTCCTTCGTTCACGCACAATCATCGGCAGCGAAGAGAGCAAAGATTTAACCAAAGAACCGCTCATCCCAACTGTCCAGGTTTTTTCAAGCCGGTTATCCCCATGCTTAATTGTTGACTTATAAATTATCTTTCTTTCAGCAAAATTGTATTTGAAACATAAAAATCTGACGCTTAGGGTAGCCAATAGTTGAGTATCTATATTGAGTGAGAAATGGATTGTAATTGGGACCATCATCGTGAATCCGAATCCAAGGACAGCTGATATAACAATAATGTCAATAAATTCCATGTTTACCAACACGTATGCGTGTTTGAGAATGTTTCCGAAGCACTCCTAACCATGGGGTTTTTGACTTAGGAAATGCTTCTATTAGATCCTAAAGAGCCTGGACAAATAAGCAACCCGAGTTATCAGCAGCACAGTTTCTTCGGCCCTTTACCGAGGAGCGATAAGGGCACCGTTCCAGTGCATTGGAATGGTAGCTAACATGCAACGCCAAAACTTCGATTAATTTTTTTTCCTAAAACGGGGTGAAATATCACTCTGTCAAGAAAAGGGCTATGCGTTGCTATTTACACCTGACACCCCACCGGAAACGATCGTAGCCATTACATCCGAACTGCTCAGTTCTATAAGGAAGGGCGCCCGCTGAAATTGATAGTAGGCTTCGAATCCATAGCTGTTATCGTCCAGCATGTAATGCCTCTTATGTCTGCCTGTTGAAAATAGGTCTGAAAGGAATGCAACAGGTT
>JASFSK010000399.1:0-5164 GCA_050114455.1 Desulfobacterales bacterium
TTCCATATTGAATGCGATACATTTCTTTGCTGCAAGCTGCATACAAAAAATCGTGACGTCCGACATCGTCTGCAACAATAGACAACATGGGATTGCTTTTGTTTGAAAATAGCGTATCGCCGGTGGTAAAGTAAAGGGTTCCACCATAGTCAAAGGATCTGCCATTCGACAGCCATTCGGACGAATCATGCAATCGGAATGCAGTCAAGTCGGCTACCTGCCCGCCTTTCAAATCAATAAGGCTCAGAAACTGACCTGCCTTGAGCGTCAAGGCGGTGTATTTTTTTGCTGGTATGATGTTCATGTTCAATTTAGGCAGTGGTAAGCCAATCAAGAAGTATATCCACAACTCAATTAGCTTAAGGAGATAATGTGGTCAAGAAAATTAATTTGGAATCTGTATACATGTCTATTGGGTGACTATCTGTCACATATAGAATTGACTGAAAATTTAGTCCAAACCCATTTTCTGGTAAGTGTAATTTTTATAATGCGGCAACATATCCAAAAAATGGGGATCGAACACCGGCTTGTTCTCGGCGTCGGGGCTGACATATCCACTCTGCCCCAACGGCCAGCGACTGTAGCCGACCGCACCTTCAGGCCGGAGCTCTATGATCTGGTTGTAGGTGCCGACATTATTGTCCCACATCTCGGCCACCTGGCCAAACAAACTGTGCTTGTAGACAATCTTGGATCTCGGCGCCCGCCAAGCAACGGGGTCTTCACTTTGATATTTTTCTTTAAGCGCGGCTGCAGTATCGAGCAATGACTTGAGAAATATATTTTCTGCGGTTTCCTTTTCTGCCGTATTGATGTCGTCAAAGTAATTTCGCGAAACCGGTAAAGGGGAGGCGGGCCCATCGATACAGCGTAAAAATAGATTAAACAGGCCACTGTGGACTAGTTTAAATTCTTCGATCCCGGAAAACTCATCTTTAAATGTTTTCTTGATCACCCTGGGCAGCCAATCCTGAAAAATCGTGTGACCGGCCTGAAATTTGTCGTCATTTACCACGTCACCGACAGAACGACCATCCCAGGTAGTCAATATCTGCAGTATTTTCCCCAGCAGCAATTTGTCCTGCCCCGTTGCGTTCTCGATGGCGCTATACATGGTCGGTGTCAAATCCTTGCTTGCGCCCCCATAGGCATTGTGCTGGGGATAGTAGGTGCCGGCCCCGCCAATATGTTTCATCAACTCTTCGTTGGCCTTCCTGTCCATTCTGTTTCGCCCCTTCAAGGCCCGTTCCGGCCACAAAGCGCGGTGATAGCGGCCGAACAGATAATCGGGATTTTCGCCATCCGGGTTGCGGGTATCCGGGGAGGCTTTGTTGTTCCAGCCGGTTACATATCCTTTAGCTGGATTGATCACATGGGCATTCGGAAGATAGCGGCCGGTCCATTCCGCCTGACCGGTACCGGGAAGAGGCAGCCGCGGGTCATACCCCGCCACCCGTTCGGGATTCAAACCGGTGTGCCAGTAGCCGATATTTCCTTCGATATCGGCGTAGCTTGTGTGAAGGGAGGTCATGATCATGGCAGCCCCCTGCCCGAATTCCGTTGCATTTTTCGCCATCATCATCTTCAACCAGCCGTCGCCGGAAAGCGCCTCTTTGTGCCAGTGGGCTGATTTTTTTGTATAAATCTTATCTGCTTTGGTTGTCTCAGGCTCAAAAGGAAACGGAGAGAAAACCGGTCCGTGGACGGTTCTGAATATCACAATTTCCTTGGTGTCACCGCCGGCCACTTTTATCATTTCAACTCTTTTTTCCATTCTGATCCACTGGCCATTGAACAAATACTCCTCTCTATTCAACGGGTTCAAAATTTCCTGGTAGACATCCACATTATCGCACATGCCTACCATGTGTGACCAGGCCAAGTGGTGATTGTGACCGATTGGGATTACCGGCACCAACGGAAAAGCCATGCCAACCACATCGAAGCGACCGCCTTTGAGTGCGATCTCATATATAATCGTCGGCACCGAATGCCGCATCTGGGGTTGGCCCACCAGGATTGGATATCCCGTTCCGGTCACTTTTGGAGAAAGCGTCCACGTGTTGCTTCCCAGTCTCACGGGTGCGCCGATCCTCCCGGCTTCTTCAAAGGCTTGTGCGTGAAAGCTATCGTTGCTTTTCACCTGTTGTGCCAGATTGGCATCTTTGAGGAAAAATGAGGGTGTCTCTGAGGCTGCTGTGCTCCCGGGCACGAACGTCTCTGCTATGGTCTCTTCCATGTAAGTAGGTGCCGAAGGGTCATTGACCCAGCGCCAGTCATTGAAGACGGCCCGCCCGTCTCTTTTGCCGAACCGCTCCGTCAATATCTGCAAAGCGTTCAGGTTTTTCATCTCGGAGCCGCCGATCATGCCGAAACGTCTTAAAATCTCCTTGGTGAAACCGAAGATGTCTGCAACGGTAAAATGCTGTGGCGTTAACTTCAAAATCTGGTATTCCATGGGCATTAGTGTCTGATCGGCGAGGACCTCGTCGACCCGGCGGTTGACACCTTTTAAATAAGCGCTAAAAAGCTTTTTACCATCGGGTGACACCTGGTCAAACATGGCCTGGTATTCTTCGTCGGTGTAGCCCAAGAGCCGGGCCTGCATATCGGAAGGCACTAGTTTGGGGCCGAATATCTCGGCCAGCATCCCCCGCCCCCATCGCTTGTTCACCTCCATTTGCCACAACCGGTCTACCGCGGCGATGTAGCCGAATTCTTCAAACAGCTCCTCTTCCGTGTCAGCAGTTATGGAAGGAATGCCGTATTGATCGCGGGTGACAAAAACCTTGCACCAGGCTGAGGTGACGATCAATAGCAGAATTATTGAGATTAAAACCCCCCGAAACAATATTTTCATTCCGTACCTCCTTTTCTTCTGGGTATTCTATTGCTTTTCTGAGAGCCGCGCGGCTTTCATATGAAAGGCAAAGCCCCAAGGTCATGAAGTAAAGTCACATCTTAAAAGCAGACAGCCATCCTGATGGGGTATGAATTCGTTTCCTTCCAGAATGACTTTTTTAACCACCTCGAACCCAAGATCCCTGTACAAATCCAGGGCTGGTGAATTGTCCGCAAATACGATCAGGCTGAGAACTTTGTACCCATTTTTTTTCGCCGTTTTCTGGGTCAATTCAACAAGCCGCCTCCCGATTCCTCTCCGACGATAAACCTCATCAACCCCCAAGGCGTCCAGATACCAGCTGTCCTGAACGCGCGATGAATAGAAATCGCTGAGATGATCCAATCGTTCCTTTGGGAAAAAGGTTCGCATTTCGTCTGTAATCTCGTGGTATGAAGATGGATAGGAAAGCGCCATTCCGATGACCTTCGGCCCATCCACGGCAACCGTAGCGTTCTGATAAGAATGCGGAGAATTGTTTTGTTCAAGATTGTACGCTATCAGCTGGACAGGGCTCATCTCAGGGACCAAATTATGAAACAGGTGCGCCACTACTCCGTCTGATGCGATGTTTATCAATTCTGATATACCGAAACTATCACCCTTCTCGGCGGATCTAAATTTTATGGTCATTCGCAACTCCTTGTAGATTTCCGACCGCGATTTAAACGTTATCGTGGTAGAGGTTTGGTGGTTGCTCAGTTCAGCTTGGTTCCCCTCAATTACCGGTTCACTGCTAATCTGACTGCTTGGAGTGCTGGCGCATTCGATTTCAGATGTACTTTGATAGGCCGGGAATGAAAAAATTAAAGCCCCGAAAAAAAAGAGTAAGAGGTAATTAACGATGGGACATTGCATTCATCAGATCCATTGCTCGGCAATTGCCGTCAGGTTTTTTCGCGCCGCCAGAACGGCCCCGTCTTTCCGATTTCCTTCATAGTGTCAATCATCTCGCGGGCGTATTCGAACATGTGACTCACATAATCCGTGTCCATTCGCCGCCGGAAGTAGGAACCGGAAAAAAGCTTGAGCATATCCGGGAGCGGCACGATCCCCTCATCTGTTCCTGATACAAAGGAAGCCCAGTTACGCACATGCTCTTCCGACCGGAAGAGATTCATCGTACTTCAGGCATAACCGATATTATCAAACCATTTTTGAAAAGGGACCGCCACATACGCATAAAAGCCCGGGGCCTCTTTGTTGAGAACCTGGCCATCTTTCATTTCTAAACAGAGCGCCTCGCCGCAATCCAAACAGGGAAAGTCCACCCGCACTGTCTTGCCGGGGAAAAGCCAGCTGACCGCCAGCGATTCGAAGCCTCATTGGCCGTACCATTTCTGTTCTGCCTCGATCGTAATTCGATAATGTGTGGGCAGGTTGTTGAAGGGGGCAAAAGAGGCAATGTGGTAGGTGTCGGGATACAGCCATCCGGCAATACCCGCCGAAAACAATTCGCTTTGAATCTTACGTCCCTCTTCCGGTGATACCCCAAGCGCCACTGCCAACTCAGTGTAGAATGGCGCCCGCCCGGTAGCCACCATCTCTTTCATAATTAGATGAAACGCCTGATCAAGAAGTATTGGTTGACTCATTGGGATTCCTCCATTTTATTTATGAGTCTTCTATGCTTATATCCTAAACTTCGAAACTCATCTGGTAATCAGCTGAAGACATTGGCAGTTGGCGATCATCACGTTAATTTTGCCTGCTTCGCGGATCCTGGTTCCCATACCACTTCCATTGTCCCTTTTCCTTCTGTTAAAAAATAGCACCCATAATTCTTGCCAGGCATTATCCCGCTTCGACCGGCTTGGCATTAAGGTGCTTCTTAAAAAAATTTAATTGGTCATTCACACTTTTTTCGAAGTTTTGCCCGTGATAAATATCGAAGTGGCCAATAGGATAATATATAGGTTCGGCATATTCTCCAAGCTGCTTTACCGTCTCCTCCGCAGCGCTTCCCGGCGTCAGGCTGTCATGTTCACAGATCTGTAGCAGGACCGGGCAACGCACATTACGGGCATAGCTGATCGGTCGATATTTATCAGCGCGTATGACGATGCGGGCGCAAGCCTCATTGATAAAATCATCTGAGACCAGTTCGGCATAACCGTCATACGCATCTTCAGCTGTCAGACAGGCAATATTGCCCGGATTGCCGACAATTGGTATTTTATGAGGGGAAAAGCCGAGCCAGGACCGAACCAGATCTCGTTGACCATGCAGCATCAACCGAAAATTAAAACCCTGTTTCTG
>JASFSK010000400.1:0-5162 GCA_050114455.1 Desulfobacterales bacterium
GAAAAAGACGGAAGCGTTCTGGTAATTAAAAGAATCCATGTGATTTACCGGTTAAAAATCAATCCTGAACTGCGCGAAACAGCAGAAAAAGTTCATGGCTTCCATGCTGATTTTTGCCCGGTGGCACGCTCCATCAAGGGATGTGTGGACATAACAACTGAATTAAAGATGGAAGACAATTAGATAACGCTCCAAATCAAAATAAATGGAGGACTGGGAGTTTTCGTATTCGGAAATGCGATCTGGATAACCTCGTCCGCTATAATTGCAAGATTATATTGAAAACTCTTCCACAGCTCCAATAAAATGCCTTCTTGTGACAAAAATTGTCAAATTTCTGCCAAAATCAATACACCCTCGTCATTTTTACGGATATCCCTCCCATTTCCATTGTATCAACATTCTCGCAACTAATTGTTATCAATATATAAAATTTATTTTTATCGCCCATCGGCATGTTTCTGGCATGAAATTAGCAAAGGACCTTACGTACGGGCTGCGAACTTGCTTATGGAAGCTATACAATCGGTGTCTCGACCAAAAGTGATTTAAACGTCAGAGATCTTGCAGCAGCCATATCTTCGAAAATTTCCGAAAAACCAATTAAAACTGAATGCCGTGATAATATGCGGAGGCAAATGTGAACATCAAGTATTTAATTGCTATTGCTGTCACCGTCGTGGCAACTATTTTCTATTTTGTTTATAAAGATAAAACTACCGAAAAAGAATTAAACACTCATGCAAACCATCAATATGATCGAATGATTGAGGTCGCCAATAAAACCCCCATGGCCGGCATGACACAAATGGGCAGAGCACTCAATTCGTACAAGGAAGATAAGGGCGCCTACCCGAAAAAATTGTCCGCTCTGTATCCGGAATATATCCCGGTGGAGGCATTCATAGACGAAATAGAGTGGTATTATGAACCCGGCAATAACGACTTTTATTTGCGAAAAACCTACAAAGATAAGAGTAACAAGGTGTTGACCGCATCTATTGGGTCTGATCTTAGGATCCAAAATGACGTGATGGTGGCGTCGACCAATCAATCGAGGCCGATGTCTGCGCCAGTGGCTACCAAACCTGCTAAAAATCCTGATGCAAGCGTTACTTTAGTTTCTAAAGCAAGAATTCGACCCAGAATGGTGCCCGATTCTATCGATCACAATTTAAGCCGCTTACAAATCGCAGGCGCTAAGCCCGTCGTTTCAAAAAAAGAACCTACACCTTCGAAAAGGCAGCGGTATGGGTTAAAACTTGTATCAACAGCGCAACTCAGTGAAAAAGAACAATATGTAGAGCGAGTCAGGGGCAATATGTTGGTTTGGAAAAAAAATGACGGCACGATAGCGTTTGGCAATGTTCAATACCCAAATTCCAAAGAAATGATTATTTACGATAACGGAAAATGGATTCAGATCCATCAACAGAGCCCAAATCTGAATGCCAAAACTGAAATTCCGCCTGTCGGGTCAGAAAAAACCGCTGTTGTAGACCGCCTCGCTGCCGTCTATTCCGACCGTTTTCTGGTTTGGAAAGATCCTGAGGGCACAGCCCACTTTAGCAACGTTCAGTATCCGGATAGGCAAAATATCCAGATTCACGTCGAAGGCAGCTGGCTGAGTGCAAAAAACTAATGGTTAGGAGAATACCCGGGAGAGGATAAATGATTGCAAAAATGATAAAAAAATCGATGGTACTCAACGACAAGCGTGGTTTCACAATGATCGAGCTGTCGGTGGTGCTTGCTATACTCGGGCTTTTGACAAGTATGGCCGTGAAAAGTTTCATGGATTCGCGGACTCATGTCAGGGATGCAGTGGCTCTTGCCGAGACTCGGGGGCTGGGAAAAGCAGTTATTGATGCTTTTCTGGAAGGAGACGACGTTGATCTGACCCACAATCCCGGTGATGGCCACGTTATAGGGTCGCTGGATACCTCCGGCAATAGCCGCAAATCGGTGTTTGCCCTGTCACCTGGTATGCAGGCCTTGATCATTGGCAGCAGTGACTTCGGAGGCACTGGAAAAGGAAGCTGTGAAGCCTGGATTTCGCATCCGAACGGCTCTAAAACGTATTACCTTTTAATTGACGAGGTCAACAATATAACCTCATTTCCAGGCATTTAATTCGGCCATAGTCATCTAATGACTTGCATGCCAATCATATTCCATTTTTCATTAACGAAAATAAAGAATTCAGTTTTCTAAGATTTTTCTGTCTGCTCTACAACCATTCGTCAGATTCAAGGCCTTTTAGAAATCCGCCATCATCTATTAAGCATTTTAGCATCCTGGATTATGGCACTCACAAGTCCTCAAACAGATCCGTTTCTCGGGTGCCGTTGGTTCTACATCCATAAACACATTGGAAGTGTTCGTATCCCATAACCTCCTTTCTGAATTCCTCTGCCATGCGCCGAAATAGGCTATTTGGATTCAACTGACTTTGGTGGCAATTGAGCGCTTCCAGTTTTCGATCGAGATATTTTCTGACGTCGACAATTGCCGATATTTTTTCTTCTTTTGTACCGAGCACATCCGGATCAAAGCCGGGATCTTCGCCTTGCTTTTTAGCAATTCGATACATTCTACGTATTCTTTCCAGGGGAATTGCGGTGTAATAAAGCTTGGCGGGTTGCCATGGTTTTAGAGTTCGATCAATCTCGAATTGTGGATCCGCGGATGCCTGAAAGGCACGCACCGTCACCCGGTTCGCCATAATGTGGTCGGGGTGAAGATAGGTCCCCTTTTCATTGTATGTAACAATGACCTGGGGGCGAACCTGCCTTATAATTTTCACCAGCCGGGTTGTGGCTTCATCGATATCAGCCCGGGCAAAGGCCTGGGGATGATGATTTTCCGGACTGCCGGCCATGCCGGAATCCCGGTAATCTAAATAAAATACCGAGTCAACCGCCAGCACATTGACAGCCGCTTTCAATTCAATTGCCCTGATTTCTTTTATGTTCAATCCTTGTTCGGGTGAAACGAACTGGGGATTTAAAATCTCACCCGCCTCGCCTCTTGTTCCGTATGCGAGAGCCGTTCTAAATCCTTGCTCAGAATATTTTGCAAGTATACCGCCGGTACTAATCGACTCATCATCTGGATGGGCATGGACGGCCAATATGGCAAATTTGTTGCCATTACTGTCAGACAGCTTCATTCTTGGATATTCCCGCCTTATTTTTTTTTCGATTGTATCGTAGATAGTAATACACAGACATCAACAATACAACCAATGCTGATTGGAAGCGGCATTGTCGCGGGCCGCCAAGAGGTTATCGGTTATGCCCAACAGCATTTTCGGGGCCGTTTCAGTGAAAAAAATAATCAAATCGCTCGTCATCATGCCAGTTTGGGCGGTGAATTGGATGCAATTGCAAATCTTAGAGCATTGAGAGGGGTGAACAGGGAGGATATGAGACGGGTTCCTTAAATTTTGTTGCTGCAGCATTTTTGTAAGGCTAATCTTATTTGTTAGGCATCCCGTTTGGTGATCTTGCTTCAACGGTTCAAGTATGCAGCGTTGAGATTAGCCACCGCCTTTCCATTTCAAACGGTAAACGGCATCTGTGGTTTGTACCTCCTTGCCATGTATCATTTCCTTTATGACCGGGGTGATTTTGTTATAAATTTTGTACAAACCATCCATCATTTCAATATCCGATATCTCTTCCCAATAGTTTTTATTAGAATATTTGGCTTCATAACAAGGCATTTTATACATCGCACCTTCCCCGTTTGATCAAAACTACCGCGGAAATAATTACACAAATAGATTGTTCAAAGACTACCAAAGATATGATTCTCGAACCGGCGCACCAATAGTTTTTATATCGGCTATTTAGATAACAACTTTAAGCTTAACGGGGTCAATTCCCGCCGCGGATGGTCGTGACATTGAAGATCCGTTGGCTGCTTGTATCTCAAATTATATCAATTTTCTTGACAATTTTTTTGTGTTATAGATATCCAATCATATTATTGAGCATCAAATCGATAACAGGGGGTTTTACCAAATTTACTGCGTCCCCAACATACCAGGGAAAATTCTATGAATACGATCGAGCAGTATCGATATTTTCTCAAAGACACGATTCGAAAAAAAATCGACTTTCGCACTACCGATCAGCATAAAGGTGTGCCGGCACCCTCGATAGAGAAGCCATATGATTCGGGTGCACCGCGCATTCAACTGTCCGATTCAGGCCATTGGAACCTAAAAATTGAAGAACAAAATCTCATCTTTGCCATCTCCAATCGAAAAAGCCGTCGAAAATATACCTCCGAAGAGCTGTCTTTCGATGAACTTGCTTTTCTTTTGTGGGCGACACAGGGGATCAGACAGCCGAAGGGTGGGAATGTCTCCTTTCGAACCGTGCCTTCGGCGGGTGCCCGCCATAGTTTTGAGACCTATCTTTTCGTCATGCGAGTGACTGGCATCCAACAGGGGCTTTATCGTTATCTGCCACTGTCAAACGAACTTCTATTCGTCAGCGAAGTAGAAAACATGGAGACCCAACTTGCCCGTGCATGCCTTGGACAGATCTTCGTTGCCAGAAGCGCCGTGACGTTTGTCTGGACGACCATACCCTATCGTATGGAGTGGCGGTACTCTCTGGCGGCGCATCGGGTGATCCTGATTGATGCGGGACATGTCTGTCAAAACCTATATCTCGCCTGTGAGGCGATACGGGCGGGAACCTGTGCCGTTGCAGCTTACGATCAGGAACAGCTGGACCGATTAATCAATGTTGATGGCGCAGACGAATTTTCAGTGTATCTAGCTCCGGTGGGAAAAATATGAATGGTTTAAATCACCCCTCTTACATGCTGACAGCTAATCAATTGTTAGAAGACGGTGGTTCTGCCTAACTACCAGTGATCCATATTTTTCCGGCGTTATTGGATCGAGCTGATTGTTCAGAGAAAGCTTAATTTGGGCCATGATCAGCCGAAACAAGAAAATTAGATGAACAATACCCTTAGATTATCCCGTCAAATTTGAGGTTTTAAGGTAATTAGAGAGTAATAAGGAGAAATTATGATACCCAATCAGCGCCAATTGTTTGATATCCCCGACGATGTCACTTATTTGAATGTCGCCTACACAGCCCCGCTGCTGCGGGCAGCGGGCAGGGCCGGCCGCGATG
>JASFSK010000401.1:0-5136 GCA_050114455.1 Desulfobacterales bacterium
TGGGCCTGCCGCCCTGGTGTTTCCCAAACTTGATTCTCGTACTGCCGTCACTGCAGCTGTTCTAAACGTCCCTACGGTCACCGATATTAAAGAAGATCTATTTGCAATGATCAGACTCGGTGATTTGCTGAGAATCGATGGCGATAACGGTGTTATTGAAATTTTAAAATGAACCAGACAATTCCGAAGCCGCCGGTCTCGATCAGAATTGTACCCATCAAGCATGCTCTCGTGGTAACGGTAGAACCTTTTAGATTCGCATCCCGATAAATCGGGGTGGCTTATGAATTGAGTTAAGTCAAAGTCGCTGCCTTTACATCCGCCAGTGCTTCCTCCACGGCTTCAAGCACGGCATTTAGATCTTCTTCCGTGTGCCGGTAGGCGATGTAGCCGTGGTGGTTGGGTCCAATTAAAATCCGGTTTCGGATAAGTGAGGTGTAGAAAGTATCCCTGAGCTTTCGATCGGTCGCCGCTTCACCGCTGTGGAACGTGAAATATGGCATGAAGGGCTCGCCTGAATACAGGCAGGGTATCTCACTTTTTTCAACCAATGATGTGACGCACGCGCCAAATCGACTGCCTTTTGTTCTGATTGCCTGCGGAACATTCTCACGTTCGAGAATTTCGATGGTTTTTAGCGACGCCAGCTGTGCCAGCCCATCAGAAAAATAAGTAGCGCTGACATAAACGTCTTCGACAGCCGCCTGCATGTACTCTTTGGCACCCACCAGAGCGCTGATGGCAAATCCGTTTGCAAGTGCTTTGCCGAAGGTGCTCAGATGAGGGGTAACGCCAAACCATGCCTGGGCGCCGCCAATGTGGTAACGAAACCCGGTACGGATTTCATCAAAAATTAATAGCGCCCCGAATTTTTCGGCCAAATTTTTTACTTCTTCGAGGTAACCCGGATCAGGATCCTTGACAGGGATGTTGAGATCATGCTCCACCGGCGTCATGATAATGGCTGCCGTATCATGTCCATGGGTCTTCATCAAGTCTTTGAGGACGTCCATATCACCATGGGGAAAAGCCAGAACGTCCTCGAAAACTTTGGCTAAAATGCCAGCTTTGCCGGCAACACACCAGTCATGCCAACCATGGTATCCACATCTTAAAACTTTGCGCCGTTTGGTAACGTGACGGGCAATTCGAATCGCGGCGGTGGTCACATCGGAGCCGGTTTTTGCAAAAAGGCACATCTCGGCACTCGGGATGATCTTTGTCAGCTTATGAGCAAGCTCAAATTGCAGCTCATTGGTCATCGAAAAGCAATAGCCGTCGTTTTTGAGTTTTTCGATGACGGCATCGTCGATTTCTTTCTCCTGATGGCCCAGAATGAGAGGACCGTATCCGCAAATCAAATCGATATATTCATTCCCGTCCACATCGCGAACCCTGCCGCCTCTGCCGCTTTTAAGAAACATTGGATATTCCGCGTCAATATAAAATTGCGGTCTGCGCACCCCCAGACTGTGACCTGGGATTAATTCCAGAGACTTGTGATAAAGCGCGTTGCTTTGGTCGAGATTGAGTTTGTTTTTCATGAATGTTCCTTCTTGTATTATGAATCCACCGATAATACCAGTTTACCCTTCACGTGCCCGGCTTCCAATAGCGAATGCGCTTTGCTGATATTTTCTTCCGATAATATTCCCAGGTCTGTTGCCCTTGGCAAAATTACCTTTTTCGTCTCGACAAGAGCGGCCAGATTGCGCATCATGTGAGGGTAGACATCCCAATCTTGAGGTCCACCATTGCGGGCCCTGGCACTCAAAGCGACAAAATGATAGGTTCCAGATTTGGCGAAAAAAGGACTGATGTCAGCGCGCCATATGTTAAAATCGAATTCGGGCGGCTCTTCTACGATGCTGATGATGCGGCCATCAAATGCCGTGGCGCCAAAACAAAGTTTTTTCATTTCCCCGCCGACAAAGTCAAAAGCAGCGGAAACTCCCTGACCGGCGGTCAATTCCAAGATCCGGTCTTTGATTTCACGCATGCTGAGCTTCTTGTAACGTATAATGTGTTCGGCAGGGACACCCATTGTGTTAATCAGGTGATCCGCACTTTCGTCACTGCCGGCGGTGGCCAGGATCGAAGCTGCCCCACCGGACTGGATCAGGGGTATGGCGAAACTACCGACTCCCCCGGCCCCTCCGGCAACAAACACTGAATCCGTATCTTGAATTTTTGCCTTATTGACCACCGCATCAAAGGCCGTCATTCCGGCAACACCCAGGCAGGCGGCCTGCTGAAAGGTGAGCATTTTGGGTTTATGGCACACAAACGGATATGGTGTGCTTACATACTGGGCATAGGCGCCGTTGCTGCGGGGGCCAAATAACACTGCAAAGACCTCATCGCCGATACTAAATTCGGTAATACCCTCACCGACTGCCTCTACCGTACCCGCCACATCACGCCCTAAAACATCCGGCAATGGAATTGACAGATGGCCCGAACGCATTTTGTAATCAACCGGGTTTACCGAAATGGCCTGGATGCGAATAAGTACTTCACCCGGATTCACTTCCGGATTTGGCCAATCCTGCCAGCTGAAGCTATCAGGGCCGCCAAAACTCTCTGTTACCATCGCTTTCATGATGTTGCCTCCTGTTTTAGATGTATTTATTTACCAACAAAGATACCAATCAAATAGGGCAGACCGGCAGCTCAGAGGAATTGGATCAATTCACTACAAAACTATTGACTCCTGCCTCTCATGTCAATCGGCCAGGTGTCAATAACCCTATCCCCCTGGGTAATGTAAAAGCTGTCAAACTGATTGATGGTGGGATCACAGTGGGAGGTTACGAGTTCCAGCACCGCACCCAGCTTTGGGAGTTCGCCACCGGCATCACAACTCAGCCTGCCGTACTCGTCGCCAAACCAATCGTATGTCAATTGGGTGAATCCTGGCGAGATCACAAATGGGTTGCCGCCATTTTGATACAGCGACTTCAGCCCGGCATCCACCGTCACAAATTGCGATTGATTGGCACTGACAACGGTGGTCAGCAGGGTCAGGGCCGGCCGGAAATCAGAAAATCGGACGGGGTCATCTTTGGCAGCGATGCTCAAATATTCAGCGTCCATCACAGCGTAAGAGCCGACCTGCAGTTCAGTCAGCTCGGATATCTGGATATCGATATCATAGGTGCCGGTTCCAGTGCCGCTGAAAATCGTACATGAAGGCGCACTTTCTTTCAAATGGCAAAACACATCTGCCGCCGATTGCATGCAGTCCAGAGAGGCTTTTTCTCGCTCTGCGTAAGACTGGATATGTTGAACGAAGCCGGCATAGGCCTGAATCCCCCTCAACCGAAGATTACTGCAGCCGGCGATGTACCCACCCAACTCAAGTGCCGATTCCGGCAAGGTCCCGGTGCGTCCCAGGCCCACGTCGATATCCAGTAAAACGTCCAGGGATAGCTGTGCATTTCCCATGGCTTCATCGAGCCGGCGAACATTCTCGTGATGATCGACAACCACCATAATGGTTGGATCCTTAGCGAGCAAAGATGCCAGCCGCTTGATCTTTGCAGGACTTACCAGCGGTCCGGTGATAAGAATCCCCTGCACACCGGCATCCACCAATACTTCCGCTTCAGCAACTTTTGCGGCACAAACACCGATCGCACCGGCAGCGATTTGTTTTTTCGCCAGGCGCGAGCATTTGTGGGTTTTGGCATGCGGCCTGAGCTGCTTACCGGCGGCATAGACAAACGCCTTCATTTTTGAGAGATTGTACTCCAGGATATCGATATCGATGGTAAGACAGGGTGTGTCAAGTTCGTATTTAAAAACGTCCGTGGTTCCCATATTGCTGCTGTGCTCCGATTGCGCCTGATTTACGCTCCTTCTGCTTAAGTGTATGGGCGTCAATTTGTTGTTTCCCAAAGTTTGGCACCAAATCACCCCCGGTATACAAACATCGCTTGGTATTATTATCACTTAAATATTTACAAGTAAAATTTAACACGCTTCAATTCCAGCATACATTCGTTTTTTTCCCAGAATCCACAGACAGGTTTATGGTTACCCCAACGTTGCAAACGTCGAAGGGCTGCAGAGTCCCCGGCTACGGGATTTCCGCTTCGCTACAACAAGGCGTCAAGGGTGGTGTCGTAGTACTTTACTTCGAACCCTTGACAACACAGAATCTGAAGTCCTCCGGAATATCTCCTCATAGATAAAACAATCATATCCTACCCAAAGCAGCTGATTTGAAATCTTCGGTACGTTCACATTCAGCCTGCTTGAAATAGTCAGTCTTTCCGATCTGTCCGCCCTTAAATGCTATTTCCAATCCATTGATTTGGGGTAGTTTACTGTAAACGTAACAAAGGGGAGCAGCGATTCCAATTGACGCCGAGATCTGGAGCGCTTCGACCTGAAGCACTTTTTGTATTCTTCCAGCTGTATCTCCTCCACTGATAACAATCCTTTTTAGGGACGATTTAGATATTATTTCGCGGACAATGCGACCCAATTCACTACCGAGAATCTCGTTGGCTTCAGATTTCGCCAATGACAATTTTTCGACCGCCCTGTTCATCGCTGCAATCCGCTTGTCATCAGGACCGATTGCGGTATGCAAAATTACTGATTTCCTTGCAGCGACCGCATTTATCGCTGATCTAACGATCTGCTCTCTGTATTGATAGCGGCTCGTGGGGTCCAACAAATTTGGGGGATTGATCTGAATATCATAAAAGCCATTGTCCTTGGACCATAATATTTGTTCTCCGCTTATCGTCGCACAGCTCCCCGAAACAACCAAAATGGGACCTCTATCACTGACCATATCCTCAGAGGTCTTGACCGTCTCCTGTGCAGACAAGACATCATTTTTCTTTAAGGCCTCTGTCAATCCGTATCCCAGTTCCTGTGAGCCAACAAAAAATAGAGGCTTATCACCATAAGCCCTTTTAAAAACCGTTTCACAAATCGTGTTTAGATCCCCATCAGATAAACAATCAAAAAAAATGATCGGAACCTCTGCGGCGATCAGTTCGTCAATCCGCGAATGAATTTGCTGGGGCCCTTTTCTAATCTCTAAAATATTGATCAGGCCGCTTCTTAAATCTGTCTGAGTTGCCAAATGCTTCCGCAGATCCGCTTCAACCATGGGCG
>JASFSK010000402.1:0-5106 GCA_050114455.1 Desulfobacterales bacterium
GCTGCGGACATCCACCACTTCGGCATTGAAAATAAACTCCCCGCCTTTGGCCTCGGCGGCCCGCATAATATTATGGGCGGACAATTCGGGATCGTTGACATACCCGCCCTCAGGGCAAAACAACGCCCCCTCGAGCATTTTGCTCGGTTCGTCGAAAAACTGCGGATCCTCGGGGCGTCTTACCGGCCAGAATTCATGCAAATCGTAAACCGGCACCACTTCCTTTACCTTGTCATTGTCCCATTCTTCATACGTCACACCGACGGCATCGTAATGTTTTTTGACCTTGCGCCAGTCGTGACCCTGGGATTTAATCAGGATAGAGCCTGTATTCATATACTTTGCCAGACCTTTTTCATCGTTGACATTGCCCAGGTAATTTTCCCAGTCCAGCCAGTATTTGAATCCCTCATAGGCAAAAGCCACGCCATCTTCGGTGGAATAGTGGGCCCGAACAATGGCGCAGGATGCAGCCGTGGAACCCTGGCCGGCGTCGGTCAGCTTATCGATGCCCAATGTCTTGTAACCCATTTTACAAAGCTCATAGGCAATGGGCGCACCAATGACCCCCGCACCGATGATAATCGCGTCATATTTTTTATTCATGGCAATACCTCCTATTTGATTTTGGAATTGGCAATTAATTTCTTACCGGTTTTTTTAATGATAGCATGCGGTCAATAAACGAAGGTTTCAAGTGTTCCGTAAATTCAGGTTTCAGCAATAAAAATTTCAAATCGCAAAACACAAATCCCAAATGGTTCGGCAAGCTCACCACCTAACCACCCTGAGCCAAGTCGAAGGGCAAATCACAATGACCGAAACTCAAAACCCCAAACAAATAGTGTTTGATCTCATTTGAGATTTGGATGTTGTAATTTGGATTTTATTTGTAATTTGTTGCTTGTTGTTTGTTATTTCCGGTTTGTCCGGGTTTAGCTCTTTAAAGGAGCTAAAATAATATTTAATGCAAGGCCAATTAGAAATTGTCGGATACTAAACCGACAATCGCTCCAGCCAAACGGTTAACGCATTCTCCCCGCCTGGACGCAAGCCGAATTCTTCGCCGGCTTCAAGGATCGAAGCGATCATCGAACGGGCATATCCTCTGGAACAGGTCATGACAATTCCACAGGTCTCTGGTCCCTTGTCCAGGGTGACAATCTGGCAGGGGACATGCGAAAAAGGGCCTTGCAGCAGAAATGGCGCCTGCTTGGCCGGATCCAGAAAATCGAGTGATGTTAATTTTTCCGCTATCGCAAATATCTCTTTGCCGCAGAGCGCCAAAAAAACAGACACATCCGTTACATCGGTAAAGGCGGATGCTTCAGGGTCTGCCGGTTTATCTCCTGCCAGATGCCAAATCGATGCCTGGGTGCGATTCATGCGATTGATTAAAATGCCCTTTTCGAATAGACATTGGCCCGGAACCTCCGGAATGGACATTCCCCAGGGATTCAACTTGGCAATATCCGCATCCTGTAAATCCCATCGAGTCCGGTAGCTTAAATCGATCAAATACGGCCCGGTTTCTTCAGCCTCATATTCGAGTACGACACGCCAGTTCTCCCTGGTTTCCACTTTCGCCGGTTTGGCGTCAAATGTTACCGGGGAGCGTCTGATGATATTTTCCATGATACTTTCCTCAATTGACTATTGAAGATTGAAGATTGAAGATTTGATGAATCGCTTCGCTCTATCAGTTTTAATAAAATCGACAGCATTCCACAAATATTCAATATTCAATCGAAAATATTCATTCCCTCATCCGTTTGCCTTCCGGATCGTAAAACGGCAAGGGTGCCACCGTCGCATAAAGATGTCGGCCCGCGCATTCGTCCTCGTAAATCTGCAAACGCGTACCCTCAGTGGCCATGGATGCATCCACCAAAGCCATTCCGATGCTCTCTTTCAAACCAAAGCTAGTGCGCGCGATACAGACATACCCCTTGATGGAACTGTCCACGATAAGCGAACCGTCTTTGGGGGCCCGGGAGGCGTTCTCCATTTTAAATCCAACCAGCTTGAAGCGCCCCGCCTGGTTTTCGGTTTGCTTTAACGCCACCGCCCCGATTGTTTTAGCGTCCGCTTTGTTGCGGTCCCACAGAAAACCGAGGCCGACGTCATGCAGGGTGGTCCGCTGCTCGGATTCCGACCCGATGATAATGTGGCCTTTTTCCATGCGAAGCACGTTCTGGGCTTCCAGACCGAAATTCTTGATACCAAGAGGCTGGCCGGCCTCTAAAATCAACTCCCACAAAGATTGCATATAGGATGACGGCACATGCAGTTCGTAGGAAAGCTCTCCCACGAATCCCAAACGCATCATCCTCACGGGTATGGCCCCTTTGATGGTAAATTCTCGATACCCGGCAAATGGAAAGGCCTCGTTGGAAATATCCCCATCAACAATCGGCTCGAGGACTTTGCGGGCATTGGGTCCGGCAAGGTTGATCACCCCCAGGGCATCCGTCAGGTTCACCATATGATAATTCCAGCCGTCATAGCGGGTGTGATAGCGAAACCATTCGACGGTGCTGCCGGCACGGCCAGTCGAAGTCGTAAAATAATATTCGTTTTCACCGCGCTTGACCACCACACCGTCATCAATGATACAGCCGTCTTCATTGCACATGGCAGCGTACTTGATCTTGCCGTCGGGTATTTTGGTCATGTTTCCGGCATAGACCCGCTGTAGCGCCTTGAGGGCATCCGGTCCCCAGATCCTGAATTTGCCCAGGGTCGAGGCATCCAGCATCCCAACGTTGTTGCGCACATTTTCAATTTCATCCCGGCAACTGAAATCCTCGGAAAAATAGCGCGCCCGTTTCCAGACACCGATGCGACGCATAATGCCGCCGTCTTTCATCTGGAAATCATGCATCGGCGTACACTTGTACATGTCGTGGTTGGCTCCGGCGTAGGTGGCGATATAGGTTGGTACCATGGGTGCACGGACCGTCGTCGGTTTGGCCAGCTCACCGCCCCCGCCGTGATACTGCGCCACAAACAGGGGCAAATTGTGTCCGGGGATACCGCCCTGGCCGGGCCCTGTCCCGGCGGCAGTGAAGCGTTTGATCAATTCCGTGGCATCAAATCCCATCTCCAGGGCCTGGTACACATTCTTTAAGGTCGTGTCCTCATCGAAACAAATAAAGGTTTTGCGCCCTTTCACCGGGGCCTGAACCAGTTTGCATCCGCGGGTGGCGCCGGGTAAATCATCGAGGCGCTCTCGCGCTGATTTCAGATCCGACGCGACATCGGCGTCACAATCCGCAGCGGCCATGAGTCCTGCCAGGTGGCCCGAAGCCTCGATAGACAGCGAATCGTCTAGACCCAACAACCGGCCGGCGGCGTGCAATTTTTCCGGCAATTTGGCAGGCACAAAGAAACCCGTGTGGCTGTCAAAGGCTAATTCTGCCTGGGCCAGGGAAAGTGGACCGGTGACCGGGGTCATCCCGGCCGAGGCCACCAGCAGATCACAATCAACATCCCGCGGGTGAGCACCCTGAACCGTGCTCAGCGTCACGCGATTCACCCGGGTGTCACCATGGGCGGAGTTTGCAACCCAGCCGGGCAAAAAGGCGATGTTATTGGCAGCCAGTCCAGCCACCAGGGCGGGATCCTGCCCATCTTCCCGAATGTCGGCCACATGTGATATGTTAAGACCCAAACTGGAAAGATCCAATGCGGCTTCGATACCAAGATCATGGCCAACACTAAAGACGGCATTCTCCCCGGGAAGCAAGCCATATGTTCGGGCCAACCGGTGGGCGCAGCCAACCTGCATCACTCCGGGGCGTTCGTTATTTTCAAAAAGCAGGGGACGTTCGATGCATCCGGTGGCAACCACAACGCTCTCGGCCCGAATCTCGACATAACGTTCATCAAAATGATCGGCGTCATCCCCCACCTGAAAGGCGGTGATGAGGTTGTTGTTATAGGCGCCGACCACAAAGGTGTGGGTGAAGACACGAAGATTCGGTGCTTGCTCGACCCGTTCAGCCAATTCCCGGGCTCTTTCATACAGATGGATGCTGTTGTCATATTCAGCCGGACGATAATCAAAAAACCCTCCCAGCCAGGGACGGGACTCCAGCAGAATGACCCGCAGTCCCCTCTCGGCCGCAGCCAGCGCCGCTGACATGCCTGCAGGTCCGCCGCCGATCACGCAAACATCTGCCTTTGGGTAGATGTCATCATAGATGCCTTGCATTTGAAATTCAGGAGATATTTTTCCAAGCCCGGCAGCCTTCCGCACCTGCTTCAAGGCGATCGGCCATACCTTGGCCGGTTTGTGCATCATCCGGTAGTAAAACCCGGCAGGCATGGCCCAATCCAGCCGATCCATGAATCCCATGCGATCATTTTCAGGTGTTCCCTTTACATTTTGGGCTTTTACGGTCATACCGTTTTTGAGAAGCGTATTTTCAGTGCGTACGTTGGGGATACCGTTTACCTGCATGCAGGTGTTGCTGCATTCGCCGTCCAGACTGTAAAGCCCCCGGGGCCGATGATATTTAAGACTGCGGGAGAATATCCGAACACCGCTGGCATACAGGGCGGTGGCAACCGTGTCTCCGGCCACCCCCCGGCAAGCTTTACCGTCATAATTCACGGATATCTTTTGCGAGGTGTCGATTCGCAAAGTCGGCAGTTGACTTAGCCTGTTCATTGATTAACCTCCGGTCGCTGTACTTCAAGGTTGGCGGTGGTATCCCGGTGAATGGTAAACCAGGCACCGCAACCATCCCGGTGAAACCACCATTCCTTCTGGATTCCGGCCACACATTCATTCAAATGCACGTAATCACACCATTTTGCGGGCGTAAGTCCTTCCTCGTCGGGCCTAGGCCCTTTATCCACCCCGCCATAGCGAAACTCATAGCCGTTGCGTTTGCCACAAGTGGGGCATGTAATGGTCAATGCCATGGGTTTTCTCCCCTTCTAATTGAATATTGAAGAATGAAAATTCACTGCTTTGCTGGGGAAGTGATACCGAAAGTGAAATCATCATTGGTCACTTCTCATTTGTCCCGCTAGCGGACTATTCGTCCTTCGTCCCTCGTTCTTCATCTCTTGACATTTGTTTAGTTATCGGGTGAA
>JASFSK010000403.1:0-5090 GCA_050114455.1 Desulfobacterales bacterium
CGCTTGAGGAAGTGAGCTACCGGTTGAAATGGTTGTTCAATATCAGTGTCGTTGGAGACCTGTGGGCAGATGCATATAGAAACTTTGAAAGAAACGGGCTAAAAGTTACCGTGAAACCGGGCGGGCCCGAAAAGGACGCCATCAAAGAACTGGAAATTGGCCATGCCCAGTTTGGCGTGGCCTCGGCGGATCAGGTTATTCGGGCGGTTTCCAAGGGATCGCCGATTGTGGTTCTGGCCCAGCTCTTTCAGATCAACCCCCTCCATTGGATCTACCGGCCAGACAAAACGCCCCTGAAAACACCGCAGGATCTAAAAGGCAGGACCATTGGAATCACCTATGGCGGTAACGATGAAACCATCATGCGCGCTCTGCTGGCAAAATATGAAATTAAAGAAGACGAGGTGAACTTATCTAGCGTCCGCTACGATTATACCCCTTTTTACCAGGGAAAAGTCGATTTTTGGCCCCTGTATCGTAATGCCCAAGCACCCATTATCGGTGAGAAGCTGCGAAAAGCCGGGGAAAAATTCGACCTCATGAGCCCAAGCAAATTAGGCATCCAATTTGTTGCCAATTCAGTGGTGACCACCCAAAAAATGATTGAAGAACGTCCTGAGACCGTCAAGCGATTTATGACGGCACTCCTGGAAGCCTGGCGTGAGGCCTTGGATCCGGTGAATAAAGATAAATCCATTAAAACGGTACTAAAATACAATCAGGAAACCCCGGAAGAAATTGTGAGAAAACAACTGCCGGCGACCCGCAACCTCATGTTGCCGGAGCCGGGTTTCGAGTTTGGAAAAATTGATGTGGCTGCCTGGAAGCAGACCGAGCAGATCATGTTGGCCCAAAAATTGATCTCAGACCGCGTTGACATCGAAAATCGGATTAAGCCGCTAGCCAAGTAGAACCTAAATGGCGTGTTTTACATCTTACTGTTTCATAAAAATTCTTAAATCATCCTTTGTTGTCATTCTCGCGAAGGCGGGAATCCAGTATATTAGAATAGTTCTGGATGCCTGCCTTCGCAGAGCCTGTCCCTGCGCAGGCAGGAACATAACGAAATTTTCAACTTTTTGCGGGTTTGTCAAAATTAAAAAGAGAAAATTCATTTTTTAAGGTATTTCAAGGAGGGCTGTTATGACGGATGCTACCTTTGAAAAAGTCTCGCCGAGCGACCAACCATTGTATGGTCCCCGCAAGCTGCTGCTTTGCGGATTTTCTGACACCGTTCAGCCAAACTTTAATAAATTGCTGGAATTGATTGGATTATCCGAAATTCCAAAAGTCTGGGTAACCGACAACCAGGCAGAGGTCAAAGTAGGCGAACTGATAGCGCTTCCGGACAAATCCGGATTCGGCGTTTCATCGGAGCTGCCGCGAGCCATTATAATGGCCGGAATCACTCAAAGCGAAATGCACGGACTGATGAGTGGTTGCCGGCAAGCAAAGATGAAGCCGCCCCTATGGGCCACCCTGACGCCTACTTCGGAAACCTGGACCATTCTAAGTTTACTAAACGAGCTGGCGGCGGAGCACAAGGCCATGCAGCAGCGAAAGTCGTAGGATGCATTTTTGTTCGAAATACAATGAACTTATCCGTAATTGATTTGTGCAATCCCTGTAATCGCTAAATTTATGGTCAAAATCCGATCTTTTTTTCTACATCCCATAGTACTTCATCCAACAAGTCGATGATATTGTCTATTTCTTCCCTGCCGACAATAAAGGCCGGTCCCAACATCATCATGTCACCGGCCTGGCCCCGCTCACAACCGCCTGAGGTTTCGATAACCAGCCCTTTTTTTTGAGCTTCCCGGTGCAGAAGCAGCCAGAACTTCAGGTTTGGGTCAAGCGGTTCTCTGGTTTTTTTGTTTTTAACGAACTCAACCCCACGCATCAGACCTGTTCCGCGGATATCACCTATAATCGGATGCGTTCGCAACCCTTCGAGTTTGAGCGCCAGGTAGTCCCCCATTTCAGAACAGCGCCGGACCAGATCACCCTCGTCCAGTAAATCCATTGTTTTATTGGCAACTGCGGCACCGAGCGGATTTCCGGCCCAAGTGTGCCCGGAGGCAAACGTTCCGGACCCATTTGCAATCGCATCGGCCACCCCGGCGGTAACGGCCACGGCACCCAGGGGAAAATATCCGCCGGCGATTCCTTTACCCAGCGCCATCAAGTCCGGCGGAGTTTCGTAGTGCTCGTAAGCGAAAAATTTTCCGGTACGACCGAAACCTGTCATAACCTCGTCCAGGATGAGCAGAACACCGAATTTGTCGCAGATTTTTCGGATTTTGTTGAAATAATCTTTTCGGGGAGCTGCCGCACACAAAGACATTCCCGAAAAAGGCTCGGCAATGAAGGCGGCTACGGTTTCCGGCCCCTGCATCATGATCTCATTTTCCAGGGCCTGGGCACATTCCAGCTCGCAGCTATCGGGGGTTTTGTGAAACCAGCAGCGGTAGCAGTAGGCCGGTGGGATGTGGTAGGTGCTCGGAACATAGGGGACATAATCGGCCCGCCGGAAGGGAAATCCAGACAGTGCCAGCGATCCCATGGTCATGCCATGGTAGCTTAGCCAACGAGAGATCACTTTAAATTTTGAGGAATTTCCGCTATCTATCTGGTACTTGCGGGCCAATTTGATGGCGGACTCGGTCGCCTCGGAGCCCCCCGATACCATAAACACCCGGTCCATAACGCCATTTGTTTTTTGACAGATGCGTGTGCAGCACTCTTCCAATTCCGGCGATGTAAAATCCATGCGGAATACATAGGCCGTCTTCAGGGCCTGCTCTTTGAGCACTTCGGCAATTTGTTGATTGCCGTAACCGAGACTGCAAAGAATCGGCCCGCTGCTGGCATCCACATAACGCTTACCGGTATCGTCATAAAGATAAATACCTTCGCTCTTAACAATCGATGGATATTCCTGATTGAGAAATACACTGATGGAATGGCTTTTGTTTGCGGGCATGGCTAAGCTCCTAACGTATTTGAATATGGCCCGATCTTGTAATCCCAAGCCAGTGCAATGTCAAGCGTTGACCCGCTTTTAAACCAAGATAAGAATAATTTTACGGGCTTTCCCCGTTTGTCTATCCATAAAAAGCTGAATCTTGAAAATCCTATGAATAGTGAATTATGAACGGCTTTTTCTCCAGGCGATATATATTGTTGCTGACAGAAAAAACCCGGTAATCAAAATGTTGGGCCAAGCGTACAGCTCCCATTGACCTGCCCATACGAGTTCCAATCTTTCTGAAAAAGGATATAAGTAGTTAACTGGCCACTGGTAGCCATCCGGGCCCCGAGAACCGACAAGATCGCCGAGAAGGTGGAGGTGAAACACCACCAGAACAAGAAAAGCCGTCATCCACCGTCGGATGCCAAACACAATGCCTGCCAGCGCAAGCAGCAATCCAAATCCGATGTTGTGACACAGGATATGATGGTATCTGCTATACCACAGGAGTGGAGATGTTGTCTGCTCCGTCAGTATTTCAGCAAAATAGCCCAGTCCATCGATATCCGGTGCCACCCCCGCCAGGGTAATCAGCGCTCTGTCTCGAGCGGAAAGATCCACCGTATTTGCCGCCACCCAACTTATCAATAAATGGCTTACCGGGTTCATTTTAATGGTATCTGTTCCGAATGGTACACATAATTTAATGTCAAGCCAGCATTTCGACAATTTGTCCAAACACACTGCAAAACATTTCTGGATTTTTCGATCGCAGATCCGTGAAAACTGCATGGGAGGCCCGGGGTGCAATAAACCGCAATCGTTTTTCGGCGTTGACGGCAGAATCGTAGATTTTATTGACAACTGCCAGCGGGATGACTGTATCTTTTTCGGCGGCGACGATGAAAAGGCGACCCTTATATTCAGATAATACTTGCCAGGCGTCGGAATCGTCCCAGCTTTGCGGCCGACGGATTATCTGAGTGAATCCTTTATTAAACGGAACCTTGTAAGCCTTTGAATCGTACATTGCGGGCACCACAAGTATGAGATTTTTTACCGGATAATATTCCAGAAGCTTAACCGCTGTATAGCCCCCCATACTGGCAGCAATTACAGAGAATGGCTGTTCTATATTCACTGAGCTCAGCACCCGACATGTCTGACGGGTCCTGCTGACCAGGCTGGATCTTTTCAGGTCACCGCCGGTATCCCCATGGCCCACGAAGTCAAAGGCCGCCGACGCGATCCCGTTAATCAAAAGCTGTTCCCGGAATAATCGGAAATTATCGCGACTAGCATCTCCAGCCCCATGCAGTATCAGAACCTTAGGTTGAGACCTGGTCGATATAATATCACCGATGAGCGTTTGACCATCAAAGTCAACCTTGAAATTATGCTTTCGGGAAATTCTGTTCATAAAACAAAATTAAATCATCTCCCCTGCAAATTTGCAACGTCCAATTGCAGCTGTTTGATATCCTTTTGTGTTCTAGCTCATAGAGCGGTTCTCACATGACCTCCCGCGGCAAGAAGAATTTAGATTTGTTGACAATGGTTGGCTGGGAACTTAAATTATCGGCTGCATTCGAAACATGTCGTTCAAATTTAAGTATAAACTGGAGATGATAAATGGCCTTTGAAACCCGAGAAAAAGTCTTGGAGAAAATACTTGAAGAGAAAAAACCCAGATGCCCCCACTGCGACACGGAAATGAACCTGTGGGAAGTTCCGCCGTTTAATATTGGTGACGGTCTAGGCTGGGGCGTTCCTTTCCTGTACCTGTGTTTTAATGATGAATGTTCGCTATACCGCCAGGGGTGGGACCATATCGAAGAGAACTATGCCCACAAAGCATCCTATCGATGTATGAATTATCCCGGTACCGAGCAATTCGAAATTATGCCGGTTTATAGTAACATGGGCGGCACCGCTCAGATTATCGACGAACAGGCCCTTGCTGAAAAAGAAATCCTGAAAGAAGCGACCAAAAAAGGCTTCAGTATTCTGGCTGACTGCTATGTATCCAAAGACGGTCCGGCTGTCCTCAAAATACTGACGGATTCCACTGAACCGGCCCGTGTCAGAATAAAAGCAGCGGAAATCATCGGCGACA
>JASFSK010000404.1:0-5085 GCA_050114455.1 Desulfobacterales bacterium
AGCAGTTGAAACGCCTGGCCTACTTTGTGGCCGGCGCCTTCGATACACATATGGGGGCAGGAAAAATTCAGTTCCAACATGTCAGCCCCATTGTCTTCAGCAGCTTTGGCCAAATAGGCCCATTCATCTGTAAAAAAGCCCATGATGCTGGCAATGATCGGATGGTCTGGATAATTCTTTTTCAGGTATAGAAAATCTGTCAGATTATCCTTAAGGGGTCGATCTGAGATCATTTCAACATTTTGAACGGCGACTCCTTTTTTTGCGCCGTAATCTATGCATGCCATCCTGGGTGACGGATGTACGATCGGCAGCCGATCGGAATTCAAGGTTTTAAACACCACACCGCTCCAGCCGGCCTCAAAAGATCTGGCCACCATCTCGGCGCTGTTGGAAACCGGAGATGATGAGAGCAGGAATGGATTTTTAAATTTCACCCCACAAAAATCTATGGATAAATCAACCTGGTTTGTCAAGATGTGTCCTCCTCTATCGAGAGCTTGGTATGCAAATTTGCTTCATTTAAAACGTTGGATTGATTATCATGAAAATGACTGTGCAAGCCGAACAGCACAATTCGTTTTTGCTCAATTGATATTTGTTATTTTTCTAAATATTCCTTAATGGCCTGCGCAGCCAATTTACCATCCTGAACAGCCTCCACCACTAGCGCCGGACCACGCACAATATCGCCTCCGGCAAAAATCCCGTCAACCGTGGTTTTTCCGGTTTCACCATCCGTCTTGATAAGGTTTTTGTCATCAACATGAATGTTGGGATACCATTGTGGTGAATTTTCAGGGGCAATGTTGCCGATAGCCTCGATCACAACGTCCGCATTCATGGTCCATTCGGAACCGTCTATGTTCTGAGGACTTCGTCGACCGGACTCGTCAGGATCACCCAAACGTGTTCGAATAAGTCGCACACCGGTCAAGCGATTTTGGTCATCTGTCAAGTAGTCCAACGGTTGGCTCAGTAACAAAAAGTGAACCCCAGACTCAAGCGCCTCAATTCTCTCATCGGCCTCCGCCGGCATCTGCATGTAGGAGCGCCGATAGATCAAATAGACATCTCTGGCCTCAAGTCTAACTGCTGATTCGATACAATCCATGGCCACAGAGCCGCCACCGATAACCGCTACGGTTTTACCCTGAATCTTCTTTTCAATTTCTTCAAAGCGACCGTCCCGTAAAGCAGACAGATAATCTACCGATGAAAACAATCCATCGATATCACGGCCGGAGGTTTTTAGACTGGCGGCCTCCCAAAGCCCGGGGGCCAGGAATACCGCATCGAAACCGTCGTGCAACAGTTTTTCGGCACCGGCGTTGCCGCCGATAGGGGAGTTGCATTGAAATGAGATTCCCAACGACTTGATGTCTTTCATTTCATTTTCAAGAAAATTCATATCGAACCGGTAGGACACGACGCCATATCGCAAGACGCCGCCGGGTTCGGGTTTGGCCTCAAATACCGTCACCTGAAAGCCTTCTTTGGCCAGTTCAGCAGCACAGCTCAATCCGCCGGGACCGGATCCCACCACGGCCACTTTTTCTTGCCGCGGGGTAGGTTTTTCAAAAGTCTTGATGTTCCTATCCCAGGAATGCTCAATCAAAAACCGTTGGATCCGGCCGATTTGAATAGGTTGATCCGCACCTTCGGGCCGGTTTTGAGATTTGAACATGGCACTGCATTTTTCCTCGCATAACCGGGAAGTTGGGCAGAGCACACCACAGGCACCCCCTAAGATATTGTTTTGTTTTATGGTACGAATGGCACCGGTCACATTCTTGAATCGCAATTTGCGAATAAATTCTGCCGGTTTTGTATCGGCCGGGCAGGCCTCTGAACAGGGTGCGTCGTGGCAAAGCAAACAGCGATCGGCCTCCGCGATCGCCTGGGCCAGGTCAAGACCTCTGCTCATATGCTTAAATTTTTCAGCGGTACTCACGTTTGTTACCTCCTTACTAAAATCGCGTCGGGCTGCTGTTTGGATTATTGGCAACAATCACGTTTGCTGTTGCCGGGCAGAGATGTGGTCTCTGTTTATCTCCTTGTTTCAAAGAAAAGAAGTCACTCCCTGGTTTCCCCATGCGACCGAATCAAATAATCGACATTGGGTGAAATTTGAAACAAGCCGTCAGTTTAGGCGTTTATGCATAAATTGTCAAATAATATCATTCACAACTACAGGAAACGGCAAGGTCGACATGAACCTATTTATTATTTAGATGAACATATTTATTGTTAACAAAACTTCAAAAAATTAGCCGATTTCATAAAACCCTTGACGCTTTTTCCCGTTGCCAATATAAGTAGTCTATTTTGTGGCTTGGATCGCCAAGTAATCATCGACCGGTCTATCCGGATTGTGTGGAAGCTTATCGGAAGGAGAACTTATGTCCAGAATTGTTAAATGTGCCCACATTCAGGCTGCCAATGCCAAACATGACGGCACTCCGGCTGAGATCAAAGAGGCCATGATCCAAAAACATATCCCACTGATCGATGAAGCAGGTCAAAAAGGCGCTCAGATCCTCTGTCTGCAGGAAATTTTTCATGGACCCTATTTCTGTGCCGAACAGGATATTAAATGGTACGAAACGGCTGAAAAAGTGCCGGGACCGACCATTGAACGATTTTCCGAGTACGCTAAAAAATATCGAATGGTAATGGTTATTCCGGTATATGAAATGGAAATTGAGGGTGTCTACTACAACACAGCCGGAGTCGTTGATGCGGATGGCACTTATTTAGGAAAATTTAGAAAGATACACATTCCCCATACCTGGCCGGGATTTTGGGAAAAGTTTTATTTCAAACCTGGGAATATGGGATTTCCGATTTTTGAGACCGCCTATGCTAAAATCGGCATCTACATTTGCTATGATCGCCATTTCCCCGAATGTGCACGACTGCTGGCTTTAAAAGGCGCTGAGATTTTATTCAATCCATCGGCCACCACCGCCGGCAAATCCCAATACCTGTGGCAACTTGAGCAACCGGCCCAGGCCGTAGCCAACGGTGTCTTTATTGGTGCCAATAACCGCGTTGGTCTTGAAAAACCCTGGGAGTTCGGCCAATTTTACGGCTCGAGTTATTTTGTGGATCCCCGCGGAGAGATTCTCGTAAAAGGGAGCGAGGACCAGGATGAGGTGGTGATGGCAGACCTCGATCTGGATCAGATCCGGGAAGTTCGGGACGGCTGGCAGTTTTTCAGAGATCTGCGCCCGGACATGTATACAGATCTGACTCGAACGGTTTCAAGCGGGTAGACAGTAAAGAAATTTACCATGGTTTCCATTAACATACCCCATTGGGGCTAACCTTAAGGAGGAAAGAGAATAATGAGTGAAGAACAAACCCAAGAAAAACAGCATTGGATTGTTTACCCGCTAGGCAGCAAGCCGAAATGGGGTTTGGCAGTATTGCTCGGAATTCAGCAATATCTGACCATGTTTGGCGCTACGGTTCTAATACCCTTTATCGTCGGTGGTGCCATGGGACTGCCCGGCGACCAACTGGCTTTAATGATCTCAACCATTTTCTTCACCTCAGGACTTTGTACATTGATCCAGCAATCGCCTCTCGGAAATAAACTGCCGGTGATTCAAGGCGGCACCTTTTCGTTTCTTGGACCCACATTCGCAATAATTGGCTTGGTGGCAGCTAAAAAGCTGACCGGCCCGGAGCCTTTGTGGCAGATCCAGATTCAGGAGGTTGCCGGCGCCATCATGATTGCATCGGTGGTGGAAATTGTGCTCGGCTACACCGGTATCATGGGTCAGGTACGCAAAATCATTAGCCCTATCGTTATTGGTCCCACGATTGCCATGATCGGTCTGGCGCTTTTTGGAATCGGCGCTCCCTGGATGGCCACCAACTGGGTTATTTCGCTGATCACCCTGATCGCCCTGATTTTATACTCTCAAGTATTTTCTCACAAATCCAGAATATTTATGCTCTTTCCGGTGTTGCTCGCTATCGCAACCGGATGGGTATTTTCATTGCTCGGCACAATTACCGGTCTGATTCCTGAAGGCAATGCCGCCAATTTGGCCGGCAAACTCCAGTTGATTTCCGACGCGGCCTGGATCAGTTTTAAGCCGATGATGCCCTTTAAATGGGGGGTGCCGGATTTCGGCAGCGCAACCTTGTGGGCTGGTGTGTTCGGTATGCTGGCCGGGTATCTGGCCTCGATGATTGAATCCATCGGCGATTATTACGCATGCGCCCGTATCTCAGAGGCGCCCGTGCCAACAGGACGCATGATCTCCAGGGGACTGGGGGCTGAAGGTCTCGGCTGTTTGATCGCCGGCATTTTGCAGACCGCCAACGGAACCACCACCTATTCGGAAAACATCGGTTCCATCGGTCTGACCAAAGTTGCCAGTCGTCGGGTGGTTCGATGCGGAGCGGCTGTCATGTTGGTTATTCCCATTATCGGCAAATTCGGTGCTGTTTTAGCGACATTGCCGATGCCGGTGGTGGGTGCGATGTTCGTGGGGTTGTTTGGCATGATTGCATCGGTTGGGCTTTCAAACCTGCAGATCGTTAATTTAAACAACTCAAGGAATTTGTTCATCATTGGGCTGTCATTCTTCGCCGGTCTGAGTGTACCCTTCTGGTTCACACCGCACTATGATGTCGCCACGGCCAAGATTGTCAGCGGTGCACTTTCCTGGGGAACACCCGGCAGTGCAATAAACGTCATCGGGAACATCTTCCAAGCGATACTCAGCACGGGCATGGCTGTAACGGCGATTGTGGGTATCGTGCTGGATAACCTGCTGCCCGGAGCTACCCGTGCGGAACGCGGATTGGAAGTTTGGGAAAAAGAAGCTTCCGAAGAAGCCTGGGAAGAAGCTGAAGTCGCTTGGGCCGCGATGAAAGAAGGTGAAATGAGACCGGTTTAACTACCGGCAAGTCTGACGCAGGCGAGTGGTGAAAAACCAGCATTTTCTCTCTGCGTAAAAATATGCGACGATAAGAAGCCTTTGAAATCCGGTTCAAAGGCTTCTTTTGCATTTAAACAGGAACTGTCTTTGCCACGGTATATCCTCTATACAATCTATGTCCTCA